>DATBIU010000104.1:0-18002 GCA_036556765.1 Gemmatimonadaceae bacterium
CGCGACCGCCAACTGCGCACCCTTCGCGATGGCGTCGGCGCTCGCCAACGCCGCACCGAGAACATCATCGGGCAGCAACGCCAGGTTCGCGCGAGGCGTCTGCGCCAGACGCAGCGGCCACGCGCTTCCAAAGACGAAGCGCTCGGGACCACACGTCCGAAGCAGATGCGCCAGGTCGTCTTCCGGCGGACCCCACAGCCAGGAGATGTCCCACCACACACGCGCGCGCTCCGCGGGAGTGAGTCCCCAATGGACTTCCTCGACGAGCGCACGACCAGCGCCGCCCACGACGACGTGGACGCGATCGCTGGCGCGCGCGATCGACCGGATCGTCGCCCCGCTCAGGTCGCCGGCCGCGTCCATCCAGTGACGCTGTCGTGCATCCTCGAATCGCGTCGTGAGCTGAACGACGACGCCGGCCTCCCCGCAGGCGGCGGCCAGCTCGAGCATCGCAGCGTCCTGCGGCGCGAAACCCCATTGTGGAGGGTACGCGCGCACGGCAGGCACTCCTCGCGAGACCACCGCGCGCAGCGCACGCTCCCACTGCGGCCAGTCGGGGCGTACACAGGGAACGGGGTGAAGAACATCCGGCCAGCGCTCGGTCGCCTGAAACAGCGCCTCGTTCCCGGTCGAGGGATCGCGCCAGAACGCTGACGGCAAGTGACCCACCCACGCGCCCCGCACGTCCTCTCGCTCGAGAACGCGCACGAGCACCTCCGGATCGGGGTGCGGGACGTCGCGGAACGGATAGGCACCGATCCAGGTGTGCACGTCGATCGTCATGACGCCCTCGCCGCCGGGCGCCCGGATGCCGGCGCGTCGCTCTCCAGCGCGGGAAAACTCCCCGGCGGGAAGATCCGTGCGGCATTGCGCCATCGGATCGCGGCGATGTCCGCGCGTGACAGACCGACCGCGTCCAGGGCCCACAGCTTGGCGAGGCCCGTCTCCATCGTCAGGTCGGATCCCCACACGATCCGCGCCGGGCCGACGGCGGCCACCGTCCGGTCCAGCATCCCCCGATCGACACCACTGCCCGACAAATCCACGTAGACGTTAGGCACCTCGGCCAGCGCCGGCAGGGTGTGCTGCCAGTCCCCTCCCCCGCCGATGTGCGCCAGAATGAACGGGACATTCGGATGCCGCACCGCCAGCCGTGCCAGCTCGACACCGTCGGAGGCCTCCTGGCCGGGCCAATCGCGCCGGCGATGCTGCCACACGTGCTGAAGCACGGGCACGCCGCGTCGCGCCGCTTCCTCGGCAATGGGATCGAGCAGTGGATCGTCGGCGCGGCGGCTTGCGGCCAGCTTGATCCCGATCGCGCCCTGAGCGAGGCATCGGTCGATCTCTCCGAGCGCATGTCGTTCGTCATTCGGGTTGACGGTGACGTAGGTGCGCACGCGATCCCCTTCCTGCCGCTGCACCGCCAGCATCTCGTCGTTGCCGAAGGTCACGTCGGCTGGCGACGGGAAATAGATCGGCGACGTGTGGCCCCACGTACCCAGCACCGACGCGACGTGGACGGTGATGCCGATGCGCTCGCCGGCACGCAGTCGCGCGGCGTTGCGCTCGCGCCAGTCTCTGCGCCCGCACCGCGCGTGGAGAAAGTGCGCGTGAATTTCGATCAGTGGCTCCGCCCCGGCCAGCGGCCCGTCACGCACGCGGGACGTCATTCCTCGTCGCGCAGCCGCACGAGCGCCGAGCTTGCAGCACTCTCGATCTCGGCGATGGCCTCTTCGTCGTGCGCGAGCGAGGGGAAATCGTACGCCCCGCGCTTGAACAGGACGCCGGCCTCGACCGCCAGCTCGATGAAGCGACTCTCGCGCTCGGGAGCATCGAACCGGATCAGCCACATCTGGTCGAGGCCATCGGTGCGCACGCCCTCAATGCGGCTGGCGGCGATCGCGCGATCGACCGCGCCGCGCATCTCGGCGCCGATCTCGCCCAGCGACTCGCACACTTCCGCGCGCGCGTGCCACTCGATGACGGCCCGCGCGGCCGCCAGCGCCACGGTCTCGCTGGCCAGCGTCGACGAGATCCACGTGTCGCTGGCCGCCCGCATCACCGACTCGCGGCCGACGACCGCCGACAACGGATATCCGTTCGCGAGCGCCTTGCCGAACACCGCGAGGTCCGGCGCGATGTCCACGAGCTCCTGGTAGCCGCCGGTTTTGAGCCGGAAGCCGGTCTTCACCTCGTCGAAGATGAGCACCGCGCCCGACTCATCGCAGGCGTGCCGCGCGGCGGCGACCCACTCGACCGACGGCAGGCGCTCGATGACCGGCTCGAGCACGATCGCCGCGAGCCGCTCCCCCGCTGCAGCGGCCGCGGTCTGGAGCGCGTCGACGTCATCGAACGGAACTCGTACGATGTCGGCCCGCACGCTCTCGGGGACGCCGCTGGCGTCGCTCGACCAGTCGAGCCACCCGAAGTATCCACACGCGATCACGAGCGAGCGACCGGTGTGGGCGCGCGCGATGCGAACCGCCGCCGCGACGGCTTCCGCGCCCGTCTTGAGGAATCGGACTTGTTCGGCGCACGGAACGAGCTCGGCGAGTCGCTCCGCGACATCGACCTCCAGCGCCGGCGAGAGGCCGCAGACGTTGCCATTGCTCGCCGCTTCGATCACCGCCCGGGTGACCACCTCATCGGCGTAGCCAAGCGCGACGGCGCCGAGCGCCATCGTGCAGTCGATGAGCTCACGTCCTTCCGCGGTCTCGATGCGGCAGCCGCTCGCGCGCACAAAATGCGTCGGCAGCGCGCCGGCGCGCTCTCCGAACAACGCATCGGCGCGCTTGCTGCCCGTCGAGGCGCCGCCAGGGAGGATCGCGGCGGCTCGCGGCCTCCACACGTTCTCATCCGGCCGATCGAAGTCGAGAGTGCTCATCGCGCTACAAGAACGCGGGGCCTGCGCCGACCGTCAAGGCCGCTTCCGGGCGCGCTCGAGCGAGCGCCACACCTCGATCGCCATGGCACGGAGCAGCTCGATCTCGCGCGCATCGGGCGCGGCCCGGAAGGTGAGGGAGCGAAAGGAGCGGAGCACGAGCGCCTCGTTCCGCGTCTTGAAGAAGTCGATCGCCACCAGCGCGCGCTCGACGTCGGCAAAGAGCCGCTCGAACTGCTCACTGGTCGCGGCCGGGGCGTCCTTGCGGGGAGCTCGGCGCGGGCGGACATGCTCCGGCGCGGCCAGGCGAAGCTCGTACATCGCGAGCAGCGCGGCCTGCGCCAGGTTGAGCGACGAGTAGCTCGTGGTGGGAATCGTCACGACGAGGTGTGCCCGGTCCAGCGCGTCGTTGTCGAGTCCGCGATCCTCTCGGCCGAACAGCATCGCGACCTCTCCATCGGCGGTGCACCGCACGAGCTCGTCGGCGGCGGCGCGCGGCTCGGCAACCCGGCGTTTCGCGGCGCGCTGGCGCGCGGTGAAGGCCGCGACGCAGACGCAGCCGGCGATGGCCTCATCGACCGTGTCGCAGTGACGAATGGCGGCGACGATGTCCTGACTGTCGTGTGCCACGAAGTGAATCCGTGCGGGGTCGTACTCACCGGGACGAACCAGCGTCAGGCTCGTGAGGCCCATGTTCTTCATGGCCCGCACGACGGCGCCGATATTGATCGGGTCCTGCGGCTCGTCCAGGACGACGCGAACGCGGCCGAGCGGATCAGCCACGCTCGATCACGAGCGGAAGGAACCGCGCCGGCGACTGCCGATCGCCCTGGAGGTAGATCCAGTCGCCGCCGCCGCTCAGGGCGAGCTGGCCGCGCCGCCGCACCCGACCCGAGCCCATGTCGTTGACGATCACGTCGAGCGCGATGAGGAGGTCGCGATCGGATCCGAACGAGTCGAGTGGCACCTCGAATCGCATCGCGTACCCCTGACGCTCTCGGCTCCACGTCGCGACGACCGGTACGCCGCCGCGCGCTCCGTCGACCGCGCGGACACGCACGCGCGGCGGCGGGTCCTCGGGCACCGCGAGCCATGCCGCGAACCGGTCCCACCCGCGCGCCGCCACGTAGAGCTGCGCGCCGTCGCTGTGGATGTCCGGGTGCTCGTTGTCGAGCGCCGGATCCTCGGCGTTCGGCGGACGGAAAACGACCTCGGGCTTCTCGACGGCAATCGCGATCACCAGATCACGCCGCGTCGCCTCGAGCGTGACAGTGGCCCGTGGCGCCCCGGCGTCCTGCCAGCTTTCCTCCGAGCGCCGGTAGGCGCGCTCGGCAAGCGCGAACGTCAGTGGCGTGGCGCCGGCGCGCAGGTGCAAGGGGCGCGGCGGGGGAAGCACGCGTGCTCGAGCAGGCGCTGGCGGCACAGCCACCGCGCGCCGCCCCCCGCCGAGGTCGATCGAGCTGCGCGCAGCCCCCAGGTGCAGCGTGATGGCCCAGCCGTCGTCGCGCCGCGCGTGCTCGTGGCGCTCGAGATCTCCGCGCTGAATCACCAGTACGCCGTCTCGCGGGACGACGCCGGTCACCCCGCTCTTCCAGCTCCACACCGTCGTCACACTTCCCTCGGCGGCGGTCAGGCGAACCACCGAGAACCGCCGCTCGGCAGATCCCGGCGGGCCCGGCGCGACCGCGCGCCACCAGTCCGCGTCTGCGCTCGTCACCACCCAGCCCTCCACATCGTGCATATCCTGGTGGCGCAGGTGGACCACCGTTCCGGAGTCGACGTGCGCTCGCTCACTGTCGTGCACGTAACCGAACCCGTCTTCGGGAGCGGGTCCGCCGGCCAGTGATTCCGGGCGAAAGTCGAGAGCGGGCATCTCCGCGAGCACGTGGATGGGGAGTGCCACCGGGAGGGCACGCTCGCTCTTCCACTCGAGGCGATCGACCAGATAGTCCGTCATCACTATGAGCGAGCGCCGGGCGGAGACACCCGGGGCGAGGCCATCCATCGCCACCTCGGCATCCACCCATCCGGCGGCACCGCGCTCCTCGAAGGCGAGCAGCGTTCCCGCGGCGCGCCGTTGCGAGACGTCGCCGAAGAGCGGCGCATTGTGGGCGAGCGTCGAACGATACCAATGGAGCGACGGATCCACGTACGATCCCGTCCCGAAGTCATCGAGGATGCGGTGCTCACCGCGGGCCAGCAGCAGGTTCAGCCGATCGGGGTGCCCGTGGCCGCCCCCGGTCTGACCATAGTCGAGCGCCGCGTACACGCGGCCGGCGTCGCGGCGAAAGACGGCGAGGCCCTGTGCGTCGAGGAGTGCCGATTGGCCGATCGAGTCCGGCGCCTCCGGAAGTGTCTCGCGCGCGCACAGGAGCGCGCGCCATCCGAGGTCGGCGCGAGTGAGCGATGACGCGTCCTCGTGCGGCTGCGTATCGGCCGCGCTTCGCCAGCGTGCGGTGTCCCGGCGCGGAACGGAGTCGCCATACAGTTTGCCAAGGGCGGCCGCCAGCCTCGGATCATCACGTCGCGTCAGTCCCAGCTCGAAGCTCTCCGCGAATCGCCATTGCCGCAGCGAGATCGCGTACTGCGAATCTCGCCGTGAGGGAATCGTGAGATCGGGCAGCGCGGTCACCAGCGGCAGCGCGAATCCCTCCTCGAACCGCCTGACGAGCTCGCCGGGAAGCGGACATCCGAGCTGCTCCGCGATCGTGACTCCGTACCACAGCCCGCGGTGCGCGAACACGTGATAGTTCTCACCCTCGTACCACGAGCCGTCAGGGAGCAACCCTCGCGCGAGATGCGCCGCCGTCCCCGACGGGCCAAACATCGCCTGTTCCACGAGAGGCGCGTCGTCGAGCAGATGCCCCGCGGCGAGAAGTGCCGCGGCGTTCCACACCTGCCGGTTCGAGTCCCCTTCGTCGAACGAGGCGATGAGCGTCGCGCTCGGCTCGATGACCCGTTCACGCACCCGGGCTCCCAGCTCGCGCGCCTCGCCAGCCGTCTCGAGCAGTGACAGGGCGACACACAGTTGGAGGAGCCAGATGGACTCGAGGTACGTGCTGAAGAACGGACGGGTGGGACCGAGGGCGTTGTCGCGGTTGGGGTAGCCGAGATAGCGGTCGGCGTACGCGTCGAGGATTCGCGTGGCGAGACGCACCAGCGCCGGCTCGCCAGTGAGCGCGTGCAGGGTCGCCGCGTGCACGGCGCGCTCAGCGAGCCACAGCTGATACGACATGACCCACCACAGGTAGTCACGCTCGCGGGAGTATGTCTCGCCACAGCGGGGACAGCTGTGGGCGCGCGGCGAGAACGGGTCGAATCGAAGGAGCGTGCCATCGTTCGCGCAGCGACCGCCGTCGCGCGACAGCAGCGCCTTCTCGTGAGGCACCGAGAACCCCTCGTGAAGCAAGCGGTCCAGATCGCCGCGCAGCGACATCGCCAGTGGCGCCAGCGGACCGGCGGCCACCAGGCGTCGAGCGTCGAGCGCTTCGCGGTCGAGGAGGAGGGTCACGGGTGGGCTGGCGCTCCGGGTCGGTGTCGTGAGTTACGAAAGCCGCAGACGGCCGCGGGTGTCGCAGCGGTCACGCCAAAACTCTGCGAATCCGCTGTCGTTGATGCTGCAAGGAAAGGTATCACGGATCTCCGGGAACGCTCCGAATGCCGGGCCACGGACAGCCAAGCTGCGAACGGACCCGTATGACAACGCGAATCGCCCGAATTGCTCCGGCGCCCCGCAATTCTCCCCGCGCACACAGAACGACCCATTCTCAATCGTGGGGAGCCGAGCGCAAAGCGCGCGACGCGATTCGCGCAATTCGTGTCGCTATTCGGGTTGGTTAGCGGTTTCAGCCGTCCGTGGCCGCTCGGGGACCAGAGCCAGGCGTCAGGCGATCCCCGATTCCCTCCAAAGCCAGAAAGGTCATGGAGATCAGGCCCTAGTTGAGCCTCCACCGCGCGACGGTGGCGAGCTCGCCGCGAAGATCCATCGTCACGCCCTGTAACCGGCGCGAGACGCCCTGGACACCGCGCGCGTGGTACAGCCAGGCGACTGGCATCTCGCGCGCGAGCTCTCGCTGGACGGCGCGCCATGCGTCGCGCTGGGCTTCGTCGCCGGCTGCAGTGCGGGCGCCGGTGAGGAGCGCATCGAGCCGACCGGTGTGGAACCCGGCGTAGTCGAGGGCGCCGCCCGCCAGCCGCGAATCGAACATCGAGGCGAGATACCCGAGCGAGAGGTCGCCGGGTACGCCCGTGATGAGAGCGGCGAAGCGCTTGTCGCGAGCGCGTGCCTCGGCGAGGAAGGCGCCCATCTCGCGCTGGCGGATCTCCATGCGAATCCCCAGATCGGCGAGGTCCGCCTGGATGAGCTGCTCGGCGGCGTTGTCGGCGCTGCCGACCGTGAGCAGCTCGAAGGTGAACGGCGCGCCCCCGCGCGTGCGCACGCCGGCGCCATCCCGGCGCCATCCCGCGCTGTCGAGGAGCGACGCCGCATGCGTTGTGTCGCGGCGCGGCGCGTCCGCGAGTGAGAACGGATGATCGGGGGAGACCGGGCCGGCCGCGGGGGTCGCGAACCCCGCCAGCGCCGCGACGATGATGCGCTCGCGATCGATGGCCAGCGCAATGGCACGCCGCACTCGCGCGTCATCGAAGGGGGGCGCGTGCGCATTGAACACGATTCCGTACGAGACGAGCACGGGGTAGTCGAGCACGCGCAGCGCGGGATCAGCGGCGGCGAGGCTCGCCATCGACGGAGAGATACCGGCCATGTCGAGGTCCTGGCTCACGAGCCCGGCGAACTTCGTCGACGCCTCGTCCACCACCGCCACCACCAGGCGCTCGAGCGCCGGGGGTCCACCTAACGATGGCGCAAATGTCTCGTTGCGGATGAACGTCCACCGCTGCCCCGGCCGTCGGTCCACGAACCGGAACGGCCCGTTGCCCACTGGCCGCTCGCCGAACGGTGCGCGACGCAACTCCGACCGCGGCATCGCCGCCAGCAGGTGCGCCGGCGCCACCGGCTGCTCGCAGAGGACGAGCGGGAAACGCGACTGCGCGCGCGCGAAGCGAATCACGACCGTCGAGTCGTTGGGGGCATCGACCGCGTCGATGTCAGCCAGCTCGGCGAACCGCGGCGAGCCGGTCGCCGCATCGCGCACCGCGTCCAGGGTGAAGCGCACATCGCGCGCGGTCGTCGGCGCCCCGTCGTGCCACTGAACGTCGGTCGCGAGCCGCAGGCGCAGCACTCGTCGATCCGCCGACCACGCCCACGACCGCGCGAGATAGGGCGCGGGCTCGAGTGCCTCGTCGTACCGCGCCAGCGTCACGAACAGCGCATACCGCTGAATCTGACGCGCCAGGGGATGCAGCGTGACGAGCGGATTCGCCGACTCGAGGTCGGCGCCCGAGGCGATGACGACGGTATCCGCGCGGCGCGTGGGCGGCCCACAGGCCAGGACCAGCACGAGCAGCGCGACAGTTGACGCGCTTCGCGTCGGCGGCATCATCACGCCATGCGTATCGCCGTTCGCCACTTCGTGAGCAGCGCCATCCTCTTCTGGATCGTGCTCACCATCACCTTTCTTCTCACGCGCGCCGCTCCTGGTGATCCGACGACGCTCCTGATCGCCCCGGGCGCGAGCGCGGACGAGCAGGCGCGCATGCGCGCGGAGCTCGGACTCGACGCGCCGCTGGTCGTACAATATGCACGGTGGGCGGGCCGGCTGTTCAAGGGCGATCTGGGCGAAAGCTTCGCGCGGCGGGCGCCGGTGAGTACCGTCCTCGCCGAAGCGATTCCGGTCTCGGTGGGACTGGGGGCGATCTCGATGGCCCTCACCTTCCTGCTCGGCATCGCGATCGGGATGTACCAGGCAGCGCGCCGGGGAACGGTTTCCGATCGCGCGCTGACGATCGCCACGACCACCGTGTACGCCGCACCGAGCTTCTGGCTGGCGCTCGCGCTCATCGCGACCTTCACGTACGGCGCCGCGCGGTGGGGATTCCCCGCCTGGCTGCGACTGCCCGCGTTCGGCATGCGTGACCCGGCCTCGGACGCGACGGGACTGTCCGCGCTCGCCGATCTCGCGCGGCACGCCGTGCTGCCCGTGATCACGCTCGCAGCGATCGGTGCGGCGGGCATCGCGCGGTACTCGCGAACGATCGCGGCCGACCTGCTCTCCCAGGATTTTGTGCGCACGGCACGAGCAAAAGGCGCCACGCCGGGCCGCGTGTACCTCCGGCACGTACTCTCGAACGCCTGGCCGCCGCTCATCGTGCTGCTCGCGCTGGCGATTCCGGGCCTGCTCGCGGGCTCCGTGTTCGTCGAAGGAGTGTTCGCGTGGCCCGGGATGGGCCGCGTGACGCTGGCGGCGGTCGCGGCGCGCGACTATCCCGTGATCCTCGGCGCAACCGCCGTCTACGCCGCGGCCGTCATCCTCGCGAATCTCGCGGCGGATCTCGCGCTGCCGCTCGTCGACCCCCGTCGCCGCTCATGATGTCGTCCGTCAGACGCGACGTGGCCATCCCGCTCGTGCTGCTGGCACTGCTCACCCTGGGCGCCGTCGCGGTGCCGACCCTGTCCGCCGGTGATCCGCGCGCGATGGGCGATGTGATCGCGCAGCGCTTTCTGCCCCCGTTCGCCACCGACGGTCAGGGCGTCTTTCATCTGCTCGGGACCGATCGGTTCGGGCGCGACATCTTCGCTCGCACGATGCTCGCAGCGCGGGTGTCGCTGGTGATCGGTGTCCTCGGCTCGCTGCTCGCCGGGGCGATCGGCATTGCGTTCGGCGCTCTCTCCGCCTGGCGGGGCGGCGTGGTCGATCGACTGCTGATGGGCGCCGCCGACGCCCTGCTCGCGATTCCACGCTTGATTCTGCTGCTCGTATGCGCGGCGCTCTGGCGCCCGGGCACGTGGACCGTGGTCGCGGTGCTCGTAGCGACCGGATGGATGGCGGTGGCGCGACTCGTGCGCGCGGAGGTGCTCGGCCTTCGCTCCCGCCCGTTCGTCGAAGCGGCCTCGGCGCTGGGCGCCCGCCCCTCGCGTATCCTCTGGCGGCACGTCCTGCCAAACGCGTTAGGCTCGGCCACCGTGGCCATCACCCTCGGCGTGGGTGGCGCGATCCTGCTCGAGAGCGGATTGTCCTTTCTCGGGCTGGGCGTGCAGCCCCCGCAGCCCAGCTGGGGCAACATGATCGCCGACGGGCGCGATGCCATCGTGATCGCGCCGTGGGTGGCGCTCGCGCCCGGGCTGGCGCTCATCGCAACGGTGGTCGCGTCGACCTTGCTCGGCGACGCACTGCGCGATCGATTGGCCGGCGAAAGCACGACCGCGCTGCGCGATCGCGCCTAACGCACCAGCACCGTGGCGATCGCCCGCGGCTCGACAACGATCTCGACCGTCCCTCCATCCCGGACGGGCACCACCGGGCCCGTCATCTCGTCGAGACGTGACGTGCGCGCGTCGCGAACCGGCCACGAGCAGTGCCACGATCCACGCACGGCGCTATTCGTCACGTTCACGCAGCGCAACACCGTCCATTCGCCATCCTCGCTCACCTTGCACGCGAGGAAGCGGAGGCCATCGCCCTCGAGCGAGACTCCGCGCACCGATTCGAGTGGCCGCGTGGCCGATCGCAGCGTCGTCCCCTGAAGTGGGACCAGAACGTCGTCGGCCGCGCGCTCAATGTCGGCGATCTCCGCATCGCCCGGACCGTGCGGCAGCAGGGCGAACTCGGCCCGGTACGGACCTATCGTCTGGGCCGCCGGTGTCGGAACGGGCCATCCCGCGTGCCCCGGTCGCTCCGGCAGGTCGTTTCGGGAAAGCGCCCCCACCGCCCGCAGGAGCGTCACCGCGATCGCGCCATTGCCCATCACCTCGTACTCGCCCAGGCCGTCGGAGATGAGCGTCATGCCGTGCGTGGCGGTGCGACGGGACACCCATCGGCCGAGCGGCGCGGTGGCTGGTATCACCTCCATCGACCGGGTTTCGGGGGGCTGGACGAAGATCAGGCGTGTGACCGGACCGAACATGGCGTCGGCGGTCGTGATGCCGTCACTGACGCCCGTCGCGAACACGATGCGCAGCCGGTGATCGCGCGCGCGATTCACGCCGCGCACGGCTACGCGCACGAAGCCGGCGCCCGCATCGAGCGTCAACGCGAGCTCGATCTCGTTTCGCGCCACCTCGCGGGAGCGGCCGTCCCGGCCCGACGACCGCGGGAGATCCAGCGCGACGCGCGCGCGAATCTCTCCGCGCAGCGGACCGCCGTGCGTCAACCGAACGTCGACGAGGCGTGCGTCACGAACGGTCGGCTCGATCGCGGAGTGCGTGTACAGGTCCCCCGCGTCGCCCACGTCCTCGAACCGAATCAGCGGGGTCCATGAGCGCCCGTGGCGCCGCGACTCCAGGTGAATGACGCCGCCGTCATCGACCGTCACCCGAAGCGTCCCGTTGTCGAGCGACCGCGCGTCGGCCCGAACGGGCTCTACCGGCAGCGCCGGATCGCCTGACGATTCCGCGGACGCGTCGCCAATCGGCAACGGCCTCACGCCATAGCCCGGCACGTCCTCCACCCAGGCGACGCACCGGGCCACATCCACACGATCATTATCAGGGTAGTGTCGTGGCGATTCGATGCGTCCCGGTCGTTCGCGACGGTCGAGCACCTGCAACGGAGCTCGGCCGCCGTCCAGCGTCGGTGCCGGCAGTCGCCGTTCCTCGATGCGCACGCCGGCCGATCCGGGACCAACCGGCTCATGCGCCACGAACCGCACGATCTCCACTTCGGCGACGCCTCGTCGCGCGCGCGGCGCCGCGTTGCGCACGAGAACCTGCGGATGCCACGCCCTCGCCCCGTGCGCAGCGGCGGCATCATGTCCGACGAGATCGAGCACGGCATCCTCGACGATGCCGCGTGCTTCCCGCTTCGCGAAAGCGAATCGCGCCTCGGCGGCCGCCGCAACCGCATCGGTGGAGCATCCACACAGCGTGTCGTGCGGGTGGCATTGCAGCAGCGTCCGCCATGCCGCCCGCAGCAACGGCGCGCGTTGGCGCCCTCCTCGCGCCGCGGCAACGGTCGCCCAGGGCTCCGCCTCACGAGTGAGCAGCCGCTCGATGCGGGCGTTTCGCCGCTTCTGGTACGCGCGTGCCGACCACGTTCCGGGAACCGTCCACGTATAGCCAGGCGAGAACCGTAGCTCGCCTTCGATCTCGGGCAGGTCACTCATCCCGGTGGCACCCTCGACGAACGCCGCCACGAACTCGCGCAGGCTGCTCGGACTCACGCGGTCGGGCACCGCGACGCGCACCAGCGTCGCCACTGCCTCGCCGAGTCGCGATTGTCGAGCGTGATGGTCTGCGCCATTGAGCACGAGAAGGGCGCTCGTACGCGCTCGTGGCGCGAGAAGGCCGCGCAGCTCGTGCCACCGCTCGCGGGCACGCGCCTCGTCTGCCGGGAGATTGGCTCCGTACTCGTATCCGCTCGGCGGCAAATGATGGACGAGGGCCGTCGCTCCGCCGGGCGCGCGCCAGCGGAACCCATCGCCACTCGGCCACGTGGGCCCGCCGAGTCCGCGCCACAGGATGATCAGCGGCAGCCCGAAGCCATCGGCGAGCGTGGGGAGGTCGGCGGGATGACCGAACGAGTCCGGACAATACAGCACCGGAAGCGGTGTTCCTCCGCCGCCGCGCACCGCACGCGTCCCGGCGAGGAGGTTTCGCACCAGCGCCTCGCCCGATGTCAGCAGCTCGTCGGCGAGCACATACCAGGGTCCCGCCTCGAGTGCGCCGCTGGCGAGTGCGGCCCCCAGCGCTTCGGCGCGATCCGGACGCACATCGAGGTAGTCGTCGAGCAGCACCGCCTGCCCGTCGAGGAGAAACGTCGAGCGGTCGAGCGGGCTGTCGAGCAGCTCGTCGATCAGGGCGACGAGACGCTGTCGAAAGCGTGCTAACGGCAGGTACCACTCCCGATCCCAATGCGTGTGCGAGACCACGTGCACGTCGAATGGGTCGAGGTGACTCATGGGGGCCACGTCAGAAGCTCGGGCGGCGGGAAAGGATCCAATGACCGGGGCCACGGACGGCCGAACTGGCGAATGACGCGAATGATTGGAGCGCGGCGAGTCTCGCTCCGCGAGAGGTTAACCAAAAAACTTTGGGAACTCTGTCCGCGCGTGGGGCCTGCTACAGCGCCGTGCGCTCTTCGCGTCAATGACGTGCGCGGTTGGGAAGTCTTGAGGTGCGTGCCATGCGGCGCGAGGACAGGCGGGCGCCGGGTGTGCTGCGTGATCCCTCGCTGCGATTGATGATCGAGTTGTGCCCCGTGCCCGGCGCGCCGAAGCGACGTAGTCGCTCCGGCGCGGTCGTGACGGGGATCATGATGTGACGGAGCGGCGCGTCCGCGACCTGCCGATGTGGACTGCGATCCTCACGGCGTCAGGGACGGACTCTCAGCTGTTGGCCAAACTCCTTCCTCAGCTCCTCTCGACGCGTCTCCCACTCTCGCTGCTCATTCTCACCTATATGGCGGTTTCCCAGCCGCCTGTGCTTCTCCACCCTTGCGTTAGTGGATTCTGACAGAAGGGACAGGAGGATCAACGTGTCATCCGAGAAACTCACGCCACCTACGGCTAAGCCGGAAGTCGCTGTCGAGGCACCCACCTCACTGTCTTGAGCCCCGGCACGAGCCAGTCGATCCGCTTCCTCAGCCGAAAGCGAGAGCTGGAAGATGCGAAGCAGTTCCTCATAGGTGAACCCGTCACGCATGCGTTGCGCCTCCGCCAGTGAGGGTGCGGTGATGAGGAGAAGGGCGAGTGCAATGCGTACGCTCAACCTACACCGTTCCCGTCAGCGTCACATCTTTGGACACCGTCGACCCAAATTTCCCAACCTGCAGTGCACGTACCGTGTTCTAGGAAAGCATCGACCGCGGCGCGGAACTCAATGCCACCTGCTCCATAGTACTGGCCCGAATTGGAATCGTACCAGCCCCAACCGCGTTCTCCTCCTCCCCCAGGGCCGCCATAGCCTTGTCGCCAGAACTGCCCGTTCTCCCAATGATACCAGCGCACAAAGCCGTGCTGTACTAGGCGGCCGGCCCACGTTCTTGCGTTGTACACTTCGCACACGCCCCACAATTCACCACCCATACCCCGAAACGTATCGTCGGGCGAATAGGATGAGAACTGCTCCATTGGGTTCAGTCCGTACTCGCCCATCGGGACATTATAGGCCGTGTATCCGCGTATTCGCTGTAGCGTGACGGGTGTGAGAACGGCGAAGCGCACGTCCGTCATCCAGTTAGGAGAATACACTTGGAAGTTGGCACGCCATATCTGCGGACAGTAATAGCTCGTGGAAGGCGGTGTAGGTGTAACGGTTGCCCCGTTCCAAAGCGGCTCGGTGCCGTTCGCCACACCGATATCTGTCGCCATGTGTGATTCAAACGCAACAACGTCATACGGTGCGGGGCACCCATCTGGCGGTGGCTCCCCCGGGGGATACTCATCCATGCATTCTTCTCCGGCGGAGAGGTGCGGCCTCGGGTAGGTGGGTTCTAGCGTGTCGGCGCAGCCGGCGACCGCAACGTATGCTACGATCGCGCTTGCCACCCAACGTGTTCGAAAAAGTCCGCGCATCGGTCGACCTCGGTGAAAGGACTAACGTCCCGGGCTCAGTTCGTTCAACACGGGGCATCACGGCCGCAACAAATGCCATGCGCGGTGCCTAACCAGCTGTCAATTCCCGATGGGGGAGTTGGTGCAACGTTAGGTGCATCGTGGGTACAACCGGGTAGATGTAGATGCGTAACAGAATAGAGCGGGAACATGGGTAACTCTGCTCACGTGTCGGCCAAGAGGAGAGTGGCCGATACCCTGGCAGGAGACCAGCCCATGGACCGGCGCGACCGCTTCATTCAGGACAAGCGGCTCGCCCTCTACTGGATGACCGAACTCTGTGCGCGCTACGGGTGAGCCCGAAGACGGGCTACTCGGGCTGGCGCGCTTTGCCGAGGATGGGGGGCGCGAGCTTCAGGACCGGAGCCGGGCCCCGCACCATCGCCCGCACCGAATCGGGCGTGTTAGCACCGGGTGAATGCTGAACACTTCCACCGGGGGAAAACGGAACAGTTGCTCGGGTCGATCGCCAGTGCCAGTCGGCCATTCACGCGATCCAAGCGCGGTGCGCTGTTGTCGCACAACGTTCCGTGGTGTGGTCACCGATCGAGATGACCACACGAATTGCCCGAATCGCTCCCAGCGCCGCGCGATCCTCCGCACGCAAGCCCAACGACACGCTGTTGCTCCTGGAGAGGCGAGGTGGAAGCGCAGCGACGCAACTCGCGTAATTCGTGTTTCGGGTCAGCTGGCAGTTCGCTGTCCGCGGCCGCCTGGGAACCGCGGCTGGCGTCAGGCAATCCCGCAATTCCCGAAGAACCCAAAAAAAAGGGCGGCCGAATCGGCCGCCCTTGTGCTTTCGAGGGGGTTAGACCACCGGTCTCCGGCCCGTCACGAGACGGTAGACGATCACGATAAGCGCGATCACCAGGAGAATGTGGACTATTCCACCGATGTTGACCACGAAGGCACCGAGGAGCCAAAGGATGAGCAGGATGATGGCAATCGTCCAGAGCATGCGTGCCCCCTGAGTGAGAAGGTGTTCTGTCCGGCGCGCCCTTTCGTAGAGCAACAGGCATGCCGCGCACGACGGTCATCCGGTCCTGAACAGCTCGGTCTGGGACGGTGCCGGCGCCTCCGCCGGGGGATAGGTGACCTCGCCGTTCTCCACGCGCGCGATGCTCATGAGCGCGTGACGCTCCGTCCTCGCGTCGAGGACGTGATGCACCTCACACCCGCGTGCCACCAATGCGTCGGCGATCAGCGAGCGATGACACCGCCACGGGACCGCCTCGGCGCACATGATCGTGGTGCGCAGCTCGGCGGCGCCGGCGATCAGGCGCGTGATCGCCTCGCGAAATGGCGCCGTTCCCATGTGATCAGCGTAGGCGCGAAAGCTCTCGTTGCGCCACGCGCCGTTCGGCGAGTCCGGGCGCGGCCGGCGCCGGCCGCCGAGGGCGGGCTCGTGTCGGTAGGCGATGTCGTCGCTCGCCAGCACGGCGGCCAGCACATCCTGGTTGAAGTGTGGATACCGCCTCGACATGGGGAACGCTCGTACGTCCACCAGCGCGCGGATTCCCTCGCGATGCAGGAGCGCGACGACGTCCTCGAGGGATCTCGTCGAGTGGCCTATCGTGTACACGGCGTTGCTCACTCCGACATTTCTCTCTCGCGCGGCGCCTTCCGGTCGACGGTGCGTTCCCGCTCCTCGTGGCGGCGCGCCGGCGGGTGCTCGGCGAGATGATGCGCCGACTGGCGTCCGATGAGAATGCGCGTCGCGCGTACATCGTGGCCGATGTCGATCAGCAGAATCGCGAGGTCTCCGCTCGCCCACAGAAGGCCAGCGAGAACGATCAAGCGACTGCCCTCGGCGAGCAGCGTGGGAATGGCGCCGCTTCCCTGGGTCGTCAGCCCGGTGACCACCTCGGCCACCAGAAGCAGAACCAGAATGAGGGCCATCAGCCGGAAGAGCTTCGCGACGTAGCGGAGTCCCACGTAGGGCTCGAGGTCCGCCGCGCGCACCTGCATGATGGCGTGTGGATCATCTCGCCGGTGGGTGGCGCCCTCGCTCATAGCGGCGTCCGCCGGCCCCAACGGCGCGGCCCCACAGTGCTCACAGACCGTCGACAGGTCGGGGCGTGGCTTTCCGCACTCGGGACACCGTCCCAGGGCCGCCGCCCGGGTCTCCTGAACCTCACGTGTGCTCGTCATCAGCTGTCTCCTGTGCCGATCCAACGGGCGCGATAGCCCCGTGTATCGATGTGCGTGAACGGACCGTGGCTGCCCGTCCCCGGATAGATGCCGCATCCGCCGATCAGTTGCGGATGGGCGCGCTCCACGCGCTCGACGGCGCCCTGGATGACGCCGGCATCGCGGATGTTCACGCGCCCGTCGCCATTCAGGTCGTCCATCGCGCCGTTGCCATCGTTGTCGATGTAGATGTCGGCCGCGTCTCCATACATGTGCCGACTGAGGGCGGCCCTCCCCCGAGGATCACCGCCGCCCCGATTGTACTGGGGCGTGCGGAATCCGCTCAGCACCTTCACGCCGCTCGTGCGAATCCCCTGCGCTCGCAGCTCGGCGAGCACCAGCTCCATCTTGTCGAGCAGTCGCGTCTCGAGCACGAGGTACTTCGGCCAGACCTCGTACTGGTTCTTCGTCAGGAAGTCGCCGAGACGAAAGTGGTCGCTCACGTAGGTGCTGCGGTTGTCCTGCGTGACCTCGATGAACCCGCGCGGTGGCGCGTACCGGACTTTGCCCCTCGCGCGTTCGTTCGGCCAGCTTCCGAGGTAATAGAGGCCAATGCGCCCCCGCTGCTTCGCGCTGAACGGCTTGAGCGTGATGACGTTGAAGTCCGACAGGGGACGAATCGCGGCGCCGACCTTGATCGCGACATTCCAAATGCCAGGCTGTTCGGGCGCCAGCACCGCGGTGTCGGCCACCACGGAATCGGCGGCCGCGCCTGACGAGTAGTGCACCTCCGTCCCCTCGGGGAGCGTGTCGGCGCCGAGCGGCGCTCCCGGCTCGCGAAACTGCACGTGAAGCCGGCCGCTCTCCCCGCGCAGAGGCAGAAACGCCTCCACGGCCGCCTCGGTGAGGAAGGCCGCGGTTGGCGCGTCGGCGCTCGTGAGCGCGCTGGTGATCGAGGCGGTCACTCGAGTGACCCCCGGCGCGCCGGTGCGTGTGTCGGCGGTCGCGACGGACCAGGTCCACCCAAGGGCGAAGGTCGCGAGCAGTGCGCCACCCGCGACGTCGAGCAGTCGCTCGGTCCGTGAGGAGACACCGGCACGGTGCCAGCGGCTCGTGGGGGCCGAGGGAATGTGAAACGCCAGCTCGGCGCCGTGCAGGATGCGCTGGGCGGCGTCGGCGACGGCGCGCTCGACATCGTGCAGCACCCCGTGATGGCCGCCCTCGGGCGGCCCCGCGTCGACGCGTTCGGTCAACTCTCGACAACCGCGACCGTTGACCTCATCGGCGCGCCCGTGGATGTTGAAGGACTATCCCCTGCTCTCGC
>DATBIU010000105.1:0-18670 GCA_036556765.1 Gemmatimonadaceae bacterium
GAGCACCTCGAGCACCTCGAGCACCTCGAGCACCTCGAGCACCTCGAGCACCTCGAGCACCTCGAGCACCTCGAGCACCTCGAGCACCTCGAGCACCTCGAGCATCGCCGCTACGCGCGCTTCCTACTCTCCCCCAAACGCGTGCGCCAGCTCCTCGCTGAGCGCGGGGTGACTGCGCCACATGTACCCGCCCATCAGCACCGCCGCCACCAGATTGCCGAGCGCGATCTGATACCACGCCATCGCGCCGAGGAAGCGCGTCTCGGCGAGAATCGCGACGAGCCCGTAGAATCCCAGCTCGAAGATGATGAAGAGAATCAGGAACACCGCGAGCATCGACGGCTCGGCCACGGCGCGATGGACGACGAACGTGAGCAGGACGCCGAGCCCGGCGAACACCGCGTAGTGGAACAGCGTGTAGGCGATGACGAAGGTGGTGGTGCCCTCCCCCTGCGCCGGACCGAAGACGCTCAGAAGCGCTGACCCGAGGATCGTCGGCGTGTGAAAGGGCTGTCCGGCGAACGTATCCACGATCAGGAACCAGAGCGCGACGCCCGTGGCGCCGATCGCCCCGGCGATGACGCCCTCGCGGGCGAGGTTGTGTCGCTCACGCATGCCCACCTCCGTCGCGGTGCACGGAACTCCGGGACTCGTCAGGCGCGGGTGCGTCACCATCCGGCGCTCGCGCGCGTGGCGCTGCTCCAATGTGCCGCAGGCGGGCGGACGCGCAAGGGTCGCCCAGATCGCGTCTCGACAAATCGCGGTCGCCGTGCGACAATGAGACACATGCCTTTCTCGCCACGCGCGACCGGCGCGCTGCTCTGGGTCGCCGGCGCCTCCCTTCTTGCTTCGTGTGCCCAGGAACCGCGCGACAACGCGCGCTTCCTCGGCCCCTGCGCGGACCCGACCTCGGCCCTCGTGGCGCCGGCGATCGATGCCTACGTCCGCAGCGTCGCGCCCAAGCCGCGCCGGTTCCTCATCGCCTCGGGCACCGACTCGATGCTTCCCGGCGGCTCGGAGGCACGTCTCCAGCAGCACGGCCCCACCTACCTGTTCCCCGCCGACCCGGCGTTGCGGCAGCGCGTGCTGGCGCGTCTGGATTCGATCGCCGAGGACTACGGAGACATGCCGACCTTGCTCGTGACATACCGCGGCGTCGAGCGCGCCGGCGACCATCGCGCCGTCGTTAGGCTCGGCGGATACTTTCTGACCGGTTCGCCCACGGGCAGCGTGGCCCACCGCGCCGTGCAGTTCGTCTGCGACACCGCGCGGTGGAACGTCGTGAAGGCCGAGGAGGAGCGACGGACGTGACGGCCGCGGCGCCGCGGACCGCGGGCGCAACCGCGCCGTCGTCGTACGATGCCTCGGTGACCGCACCGCCGACCCGGCGAGAGCGTCTGGTCGCGCTCGACGTATTCCGTGGACTCACGATCGCGGGGATGCTGCTCGTCAACAATCCCGGCACCTGGGGCGCCATTTACCCACCACTCCGCCACGCGGCGTGGCATGGGTGGACGCCGACGGACCTGATCTTCCCCTACTTCCTGTTCATCGTCGGAATCACCACCCACCTCTCGCTGGCGGCGCGGCGCGCGCGGGGCGACGACGACCGCGCACTGGTGCGGCAGGTCCTCCGGCGCGGGGGCGTGATCATCCTCCTGGGGTTGCTCCTCTCCGGATTCCCGTTCATCCCGAAGTACGGGTTCGACCCGTCGACGATGCGCTTTCCGGGAGTTCTCCAGCGCATCGGCGTCGCCTACATCGCCGCGGGGCTGCTGACGCTGCGCACCAGCGTAAGAACCCAGGCCGCGACCGTCGTCACGCTGCTGGTCGGGTATTGGGCCATCATGACGCTGATCCCGGTGCCGGGAACGGGCGCGGTGGGCGCAGCCGCGCTGGCGACGCCGGACGGCTCACTCGCCGCGTGGCTCGATCGCACTCTGCTCGGCGATCATCTGTGGCGTGTCGCGAAGACGTGGGATCCCGAAGGTATCCTGTCGACACTTCCGGCGATCGGCACCGCGATGCTCGGCGTGTTCGCGGGTCGATGGATCGCGTCCCCCCGGCCACTCATCGAGCGCATCGCGTCGATGTTCGCGATTGGATCCCTGGGGATGGTGGCGGGTTTGATGTGGAACTGGTGGTTCCCCATCAACAAGAATCTGTGGACCAGCTCCTACGTGGTGTTCACCGCGGGGATGGCGGCGGTCGCGATCGCCACGTGCCTGTGGCTGATCGACGTCCGTCGTGTCACCTGGTGGACCAGGCCGTTCGTCGTCTTCGGCGTGAACCCGATTCTCGCGTTCGTCGGCTCGGGCATGATGGCGCGGCTGATGGCATCGATCATCAAGGTCGAGCGCAACGGGGAGACGGTGTCGTTGCAGCGCGCCATCTACGATGCGGGATTCGCGAGCTGGCTGGCGCCGATGAACGCATCATTGCTGTACGCACTCTGCTTCGTCGCATTCTGGTTCGCGATTCTGTGGGTTCTTCACAGGAAGGGAATCTTTTTGAAGGTCTGATCGAGAAAAGCGATTGCGGATCGCGGATTACTGATTTCGGTTTGGCATATCTTCGGGAAACACGCAGTCCGAAATCCGCATTCCGCAATCGTCTCCGCGGGGTGACGTGAACCCGCCTCACTCGTTACACCTCCAGGGGCACCGCGTCACCCGCCTCCTCCACTCATGTCATTGACTTGCAAAGCGTTGGCTCAAAAGGGCCGGCGTGGAATGCGAGTTGCCTTTTGGTAGCCACATGAACCTGCTTCGGTCCGCACGTCATCGCATCCTGGCGTCTCGCTGGGTGCTGCTCGTTGTTGCGCTCGAGAGCACGGTCGCCGTCCTTCCGGCCCAGGAAGGCGACGGCGCAGCTGCTCCCGCCGCCCCGGCCATGCCGCCGGCGGTCCGCTCCTCGGATCCGCCGCAGCAGCGGGGGACCCAGCGCGCGCGTCGCCGTACGCGCCGCGTGCGACGGCCGGCGCTTCCGCCGCTTCGGCACACGACCCCCAAGGGCGAGGTCGCGCTCGCCTCCGACCTCGGAACGATGCTCGGCGCGCGGGTGCGCAACGGCCGCTGGGGCGTGATGGTGGTCTCTCTCTCTCGCGGCGACACCCTGTACTCGGTGAACCCGGACCTGCTGCTGTCGCCCGCGTCGAACATGAAGCTCTACACGGCGGCGCTGGCGCTCGAGCAGTTCGGTCCCGACCATCAGTTCGGCACCGACGTGCTGCGCGACGGCGTGGTGACGCCCGACGGTACGCTCCAGGGCAACCTCGTCATGCGCGGTGATGGCGACCCCGCGCTGTCGAGCCGTTTCCTTCAGGGTGGCCCCGCGGCGCCCGTCGAGCTGCTCGCGCAGCTGGTCGCGTCGAGGGGAATCAAGCGCGTGTCGGGCGATCTGATCGCCGACGCAAGCGCGTTCGATCAGCGCCGCATTCCCGACGGGTGGCAGCGCCGGTATCTGCACGCCGGCTATGCCGCGCGTGTGTCGGCGCTCTCCCTGAACGAGAACCTGCTCTGGATCGTCGTGCAGCCAGGCGCGACCTCGAAGCAGCCGGCACAAGTGGTGCTCGATCCGG
Source organism: Gemmatimonadaceae bacterium (assembly GCA_036556765.1). Classification (GTDB taxonomy): domain Bacteria; phylum Gemmatimonadota; class Gemmatimonadetes; order Gemmatimonadales; family Gemmatimonadaceae; genus JAICNG01. The sequence continues at coordinate 3,581 of DATBIU010000105.1, forward strand.
CAACGGAGCTTCCGTTGGCCAACAAGGTTCGCACCGTGGCGGGGAGCCGCGCCGCGCGGGTGATCGTCCGTACGCTCGGTGACGGGACCGTCGAGGTTCGTGGATGGATCGGGACGCGGGCGGGGACGCGACGGTACCAGATCGTCGTCGAGGATCCGGCGATGTTCACGGCCGGTGCGTTCCGTCGCGCGCTCGAGGCGCAGGGGATCACCGTCGCGGGACAGACGCGCCTCGGGGAGACGTCGGACACGGCGGCCGTCGTGGCGTCCCTTCCCTCGCCTCCGCTCGCGCGCCTGCTCTCGGTGATGAACCGGGAAAGCGTGAACCACTACGCCGAGCTGATCTTCCGCAACGCGGCGCGCTCGTCGAATGGCGGCCCTGGAACGGTGGAAAGCGCCAATCAGCTCCTTCAGCGGTTCATGACCGAGAAGGTCGGCGCCGCGCCGGGCACGGTGTTCGCGGCCGATGGCAGCGGTCTCTCGGTCCTCGATCGGGTGACGCCGCGCTCGCTCATTCAGCTGCTGGACTACGCGCACCGCGCGCCCTGGTCCGACGTCTTTCACACGTCGCTCCCTGTCGCGGGTGAATCGGAGCTTCTCCGCCACCGCATGCGGCTGACGCCAGCGCAGGGCAACCTCCACGCGAAGACCGGAACCACCAACACCGTCATCTCACTCGGCGGCTACGTGACGGCCGAAAGCGGCGAGGTGCTCGCCTTCGCCTTCATCTACAACGGGAGCGACCTCAACAAGGCGAAGGAGACGATCGACGCCATGGGAGCGACGCTGGCGTCGTGGGTGAGGGACTGAGAGAAGAAGGGGTTCAAGGGGTCGAAGGGATCCAAGGGATCGAAGGGGTGGAAAGGCGAACGGCCGCGCTGCGCGCGGCCGTTCGCTCATCTGTGCCGCGTAGCGGCGACGCGCCTTTCCGCCCCTTTGACCCCCTCGATCCCGTTGACCCCCTCGACCCCTTCGATTCTACGCCACTTCCCGCACGTGCACCCCGCGGCGATCGAGCTCCTCCACATACCGAGCGGCCGGCACGCACTCATCGGGCGTCCACACGCCTGCCGGCTTGATCTCGCCCCGCACCTGCATCTGACCGGTGATCGAGAGCGAGAAGCCGGTCGTCCGCATCATCGCGCTGATTCCCCGGGCCTCGTCGTAGTAATCGAGCAGCTCCCATCCCACACGCTTCGCCTTGCCATCCCTGCTGCCCTCCACGATCACGCGGAGGGCGACGAGGTCGCGCCCCGTGGGTTTGGTCAAACGCGGGCCCACCACGTTCACGAACAGATCGCGTGGCACGACCTTCACGCCCTTCACATCCACTGGGGTCAGGTCGAGGAGCCCGAGCTCACGAATCGCCTCGACGATGTGCGCGTGCCCCGGGTAGCGGAGCGTCTTGTACTCCATCGTCGGGATCTTGCCCTCGTAACGAAACGCCATCGTCGACAGGCCGCCCGCCGTGTGGAACGCCTCGAGCTCACCCACCGGTTGCGGAAACGACACCTTCTCGCGCTCGGACAGTGCTTTCACCTGCGTGCGCTTCCCGTCGCGCACGACCCAGGACAGCGTCGTGTAGTAGTCGAGCACCCCCTCGAGCGAATACACGATCTGATAGTTGAGCGGCGGTTCGGGGTGCTGGGGCAGGCCGCCGACGTAGATCCGGACTGACTTCACCTTGTCCAGCTTCTCGATGCCGTGCTGCGCGAGCACGTTCACCATCCCCGGAGCCAGCCCGCAGTCGGGAACGATCGTGCACCCGGTTTCCCGCGCCTTCGCCTCGAGACGCTTCTGCTGGAAAACGATCTCCGTGTTGCCTCCGAGATCGCAGAAATGCGTCCCGGTTTCGGCCGCGAGGCGGGCCAGGTCGAGATTGAAGTAGTAGGGAATGGCGCTCATCGCCGCGTCGCTCTCGCGCATCAGGGCGCGTACCGCGTCGTGATCGCGCACGTCGACATGCGTCGGAATGAGGCGACTTCCCGAGTAGGGCGCGAGGAACTCCGGGAGATGGTCGATGCGGATGTCCGCGAGCCGGACCTCCGTGACCTCGGGATTCTGAAGTAGATCAAAAGCGCACGCAGAGCCCTGAAGCCCTGCGCCAAGGACGAGCATGTGCATGTGCTGAGGTCTCCTGAGCGACCGGCGATCGGAACGAGAGTTCGAAAGCTAACCAGCCACCGCGCAGGACGTCAGCGCCACGACGGGCCTCGCACGCGACCGCTCCACTTGCATCCGCCGCGGCACGAGGCATAATGGCCGAGAGCAGCTTCGCGACGACGATGTCGCAACGGCGCGCGCCCTCGATCGAAGGACAATGGCCGAGCACGAAGAGCGGTACCGTACGCTCGTCGAGCTGTCGCCGGACGCGATCGCCGTCCACCGCGACGGTCGCCTCGTGTTCAGCAACACCGCCGGCCTTCGCATGCTCGGCGCCTCGTCACTCGACGACATCGTCGGCCACCCGCTGCTGCAGTTCGTCGCCGCCAGGCACCACGACATCGTTCGCGCGCGGGTGCGCGATGCGACGGAGCAGCGCGTGGCGCAGCCGCCGATCGATCTCGAGCTCGTGCGCATCGACGGGGCGACCATCGACGTGCAGGTGACGACGATTCCGGTGGCCTTCGAGGGGGCGCCCGCGCTCATCACGTTCGCGCACGACGTCACGGAGTACAATCGGACGCGACGCGATTTGGAGCGCATCATCTCGCTTCAGCAGGCGACGCTGGAGTCGACCGCCGATGGGCTGCTCGTCGTCGACACCGAAGGGCGGATGGTGAGCTACAACCGCCGGTTCACCGACATGTGGCGCATCCCCCCGGCGGTCCTCGAAGGCGGCGATGACCGCACCGCCATCGCGTACGTGCTCGATCAGCTTCGCGATCCCGCGCAGTTCCTGTCGAAGGTACAGGAGCTGTACGCACAGCGCGACGCAAAGAGCTTCGACGTCCTCGAGTTCAAGGACGGCCGCACCTTCGAGCGCTACTCCCAGCCGCAGCGCATCGGCGGGCGGATCGTCGGTCGAGTGTGGAGCTTTCGCGACGTCACCGACCGGCAACGCCTCGCGCAGCGTCTCGCGCGGCTGGAGAAGATGGAAGCGGTCGCCCGATTCGCGAGCGGCGTCGCACACGACTTCAACAACCTGCTGACCATCGTGCGGTCGTACGCCGACCTGCTCATGTACCAGCTCGGCGCCGATGAGTCGCGCGTGGCGGACCTTCAGCAGATCAAGCGCGCGACCGATCGCGCCGCGTCCCTCGCCAGGCAGCTCCTGCTGTTCTCACGGCGATCGCCGCAGGCGCCCCGTCGCCTGCGACTCGGCGCCTTTCTCACCGAGCTGCGGCCGATGCTCGAGCGCCTCGTGCGCCAGGGCATCACGTTGTCCCTCGATCCCGGGCCACCGACGATCGATGTCGTCGCCGACGCCGAACAGCTCGAGCGCGTCATGATCAACCTCGTCGTGAATGCGGTCGATGCGATCGCGGGAACGGGGGCGATCACCATCCACGTCGAAACGAGTCAGCTCGACGCATACGCGGCGGAGGTGGCCAACGTGGAACCGGGAACGTTCGCCGCGATCATCATCAAGGACACCGGCGCGGGGATGACGCCGGACACCCTCGCGCACGTATTCGAGCCCTTCTTTACCACGAAACCGCCCGGGCAGGGCACGGGACTCGGATTGGCGACGGTGTTCGGGATCGTTCGACAGGCGGGAGGGCAAATCGACGTCGAGAGCGCACCCAAGCGTGGGACGGCGTTCCGCGTGCTGCTTCCCACGGAACCGGCTAGCAGGATGCCTCGAGGCCAGGCGAGCGAGCACGAACCTCGCGGTTAGCCACGGCATGACTCCGACCTCATCAACCGACTCCGCAGACTGGCGGTCTCGCCTGCTCGACTCCGGCGAGCAGATCCGCGACCTCCTCGGTCGGATCAAGCGGATCGCGGTGCTCGGGATCAAGACCGAGGCGCAGTCATTCCAGCCGGCGTACTACGTCCCCGAGTACGTGCAGAGCGCTGGCTACGAGATCATCCCGGTGCCGGTGTACTACCCCGACGTCACCACGATCCTCGGTCAGCCGGTGTATCGGCGCGTGGCGGACATCCCCGGCACCGTCGATCTCGTAAACGTGTTCCGGCGCTCGCCCGATGTGCCGCCGCACCTCGACGACATCCTCGCCAAGCGGCCGAAGGCGGTGTGGATGCAGTCGGGCATCAGGCATGATGAAGTCGCGGAGCGCCTCGCACGCGCCGGGATCGACGTGGTGCAGGACAGGTGCCTGATGGTGGAGGTGCGAAGAACCAGAGCGCTGGAAGAGCGCTAAGAGCGCTAAGAGCGCTGGAAAGCGCTGGGAAATGCTCCCAGCGCCCTCGCTCCTTCAGCGCTTTTCCAGCGCCCTTAGCGCTTCTCCAGCGCCTCCGGGTCTTCACTGCGCCACCACCTGCCCCCGCCGCCAGTCGACCGTCCAGGGACCGCCCGACAGCAGGCGTCGCGCATCCGCGCCGGCGAGCGGGATCATCGCCTCTTCCCAAACGAGCCAGAGTCCCGATCCGAAGAGCAACGTCTGGACGCGCTCCCCTGGCATGTCGCGGTCGACGCGCCCGCTCTTGCGAAGGACGATCCGTCGCGCTGCGGCGTCGATCGTGGGTGCCAGCGGCATGAGCACGTCCAGCCCGATGACCGCATCCGTCGGCGAGGCTTGCGGCGCGAAGCTCGTCACCACGCGTCGCACCGTGAGATCGCCGATCGCGACCGAGTGAGTGACGCCGGCCGCATTGCGCACGTCGTTGTCGAACTTCGACGCGAACACTTTCGTGTCCTTGCTCCGCATCCAGCCGGTGTCGAGCACCAGACCGTGCGCCAGCGGATCGAGGGTGGCCCGCACCGATTCCTGGCCAATGCGAAGCACCACCGTGCCGAGCGCGCCGGTGTCGGCCGGCGACCAATGCACCGACACGGAATCGGGCCCGTCCACCGCCGGCGCATTGTCGCGGAGCCACTCCGCTCGCGCCCGCTCGGCGTTATGCAGCGGGGTGTTAGGCAGGCCGGCCAGCGACCGGAAGTCACCGAGCTGGGCGTACACGGGCGCGAGGTACACGGCGACCTTCTTGGGATCGGCGCCGAAGTATCGGGCCTCCTCCATCAGGACGGCGCCGATACGGAAGGCGCCGCGCGCGGCGAGGTAGCGGCCCAGCGCGAGGCGGGCATCGGGATCGCGGGGAGCGCGCCGCACCGCGTAGTAATACAGCGTCTCGGCCGCGAACATGCGGCCCACCCGGAGGAGATTGTCCGCACGCGCGAGCACACCCTGCGCCTGGAGGGGCGCGGCGGCGAGCAGCGGAATCGCGAGGAAGAGTCTACGGCGCACGATAGCAAGACGCCTCCGCTCAGCGCCCCGTCACGTAGACGGCGAGGTAGTGCTTGGCCTCGTATTCCTTCGCCGCCGGATTGGGCACCAGCGCGGCGATGAACCGGCCGCCGCGCGTCGCCGCGAGCACCACGCCCGGGCCGATGAGCCGCCCCCGCGCCCGGATCCAGCCTCCGCGGCTCTCGACGCCACCATCCTCGATCGGAAGCGCCTTCCGCGCGGTGTCGAGCGGCACCGAGATGTCGATGGTCGGCCCCTCCACCCAGGGGACGTCAGCCAGCTCACCGCCACGAGGCACCTCGCCGCGCGGAGTGCCGGTGCGCGGATCGAGGGCGAGCCACTCGGTGGCCTGCGCGAAGTCCTGCGCGGAATTGGGGGCGCGCCCCACGATGAGGCGCGAGCCGTCGCGCGTCCAGCGCACGCGCCACCCTGCCCCTACCGGGAAGATGCGATCGGCACCCGTCTCGACCTCCAGGACGCCGGGGCGCGCGAACCCGAACGCCACCCCCATCCCGCTCGCGTGAAAGCGGCCCTCGACGACGTCCTCGAGGGGCATGCCAACCCGGTTGGCGAACGCTTCCCACTGCGCCGTGGGCAACGTGTCCTCGCGCGCGCCCCGCAGAAAATGCGCGCGACCGAATGCGACCTGACGCCAATCCGGCGACGGCGCGGCATCCCACACGCTGTCCCGGCGCACGTACCGCAGCGGACGCTCGGTGGCGACGAAGAAGCCGTTAGGCACCGGCTCGGCCTCGACCGCCGCGGGGTCGTCCATCACGATGATCGCGTTGCGATCGGGCGACAGCGCCCATCGCGCCACGGAGAACATCCCCTGCGTCTGCTGGTTGACGCGAATGAGCGCCGCCACCCGAGGCTCGACCGGTGCGGCACTATCCCGAATGACGACGACCGATCCGGCGCCGAGCGCGGCGCGGATCGCGTGAGCCGCCGCCTGCGCCAGGGCGGGCTCCGTGCTCGGGAGCGCCAGCACCCGATACATCGTCCGCCCGTTGACCTCCGCTTGACGCACATAGGCATCCCAGCCGGCGCGGTCCAGCGAGTCCCGCTTGGCGATCGCGGCCGCGGTATCCGGATACGAGGCCAGCTGCAGGGCAACGACGGCGCCCGTCACCGGCGCCGGAGCGGCGTCGATCGTATCAGCGGCTACGGAATCGGCATCCGTGCGTGCCGCATCCCGATCCCCGCACCCCCCGAGCACGAGGAGAGCGGCGCCAACGATGCCGGCACGCGCGTACGAAGTTCCCCCCCTGATGCCCTCGCCCCGCCGGAGCACGAGGAGAGCGGCGTCAATGATGCCGACGCGCGCGTACGAAGTTCCCCCCCTGACGCCCTCGACCCCCCCGATCCCTTCGACCCCTTCGCAGTTAGGCATATACCCCGTCCACCGCACTCTCCGCCGCCGGCATGCGCTCGCGCCGGCTCACCAGTGCCTCTTCCTGTGCGCGCTCCACCTCGGCCTCGACCTCGGCTTCGACCCCGGCGAGCGTCGACCGCGAGATGCCGTCGTCGGCGAGATACTCCTCGTAGAGCGCGACGGGATCGCGACGCCCCCACGTGGCGAACAGCTCGGCGTCGAACGTCTCGCGCGCTTCCGCCTCGTCGTGCGTGGCGTGCCCGCCCATTCGAAACGTCTCCGCGACGAGCAACGCCGGCCCTTCCCCCCGACGGCACCGCTCGACGGCGAGGGTCGCGAGCGCGTACGCGTCGAGCACGTTGTTGCCATCGAACTCGCCTCCCCACATCCCATACGCGCGCGGCCAATCGGCGAACCGCGATGTGCCGGCGGCAAGATGGTGCTGCTCCACCCGTGTACCGAGCGCCACCTGGTTGTTCTGGATGATGAAGATGGCGGGGGCGCGGCGCACGGCGGCGAAGTTCAGCCCTTCGTGGGCAACACCGGCTTTCGTGCTGCCATCGCCAATCCACGTCATCGCGACCTGCCCGGTGCGCCGGACGGCGAACGACAGCGCGATCCCGGTGACGATCGGCACCATGTCCCCCACATGGCTGATCGGTGCGACGATGCCGTGCGCGATCGACCCGTAATGCCCATCGCGCCCCTGGCTCGGCCCATCCCCGGTGCCCATGTAGGCGCGAAAGATGTCGGCGACGGGCATGCCCATCTCGGAGCAGGCTCCCGAGTTGCGGATCATCGGGGCGACGATGTCCGACGACAATGAGGAAGGAGGGCTGAGCAGTGAGGAATCGTCATCGATGGGTTTCCTCACTTCTCCATTCCTCATTCCTCGCTTCAATGCATGCACCGGCCCCACCGTCGCCGCCTCCTCGCCGGTGCCAAGCCACGCCTTCGAAATCACCCCCTGACGCACCCACCGCTTCAGCGCGATGTCGGTGAGTCGCGTGCGCACGAGGCCTCGGTAGAGGTCGAGATGCTGCTCCTCGGTGAGGCGATCGACGATCGCGCCACGAGCCGGGTCGGAGCGCGTGCGCTCGCGAAAGGCATCGACGTCCCGATCGTCGCGCGTCCACGCGACGTACTCGGGTGGGTCGAAGGCGGGGTAGCGCTTCATCAGCGCGCGGCGGGCTCCATCTTCCAGAACGCGATGCCGCCTGCCTGCTGCCCCACCGGCACATCAGCGACACGAGTCAGCGCGCGCAGATCGTAGACATCGACCTTGCCGGGCGCGGCGCCGACCGCCTCGTTGCTCACGAACGCATAACGAGAGTCCGGGGAGACGGCGACGCCGTGCGTCACCGTCGTCGAGCTCTTTGTGGTGAGGACGCTCTGTCCGCTGGCGAGATCGAAGATCTGCACCCCGCCGCCCTGCTTGAGCGTCGCGATGAGGAGCCGGCCATCCGGCGTGACGGCGAGGTTATACGGGCCCCGCCCGGTCGCGAAGCTGCGGGTGATCTCCCACCGGCCGGCATCGATCTCGACGATCCGATCGGCCTTGTTGCAGGCGACGTACACCTTGCTGCCGTCGGCGGAGGGCTGCGCCCATGTCGGTGAGCAGCTCGCCGGCGGCATGCTGCCATGACCCGAATGTTCGCCGGCCGCGTAGTGCGTGATCGGGCCTTCCTTCCCCTTCGCCAGCCCGAATCGCCGCGACACCATGAACGTCCTCGTGTCCAGCTCGACGACCTGGTCATCCATCATGCACGTCGAGTACTGGTGCAGCCCGCTCGGATCCACGCGGCTGCCGTGCGGCATAGTGCACGTCTCCGTGCGGGCGACCTCCGTGTGCGTCGGCGTGTAGACCACCGAGACCGACGACGGCACCATCTCCCCGTGCAGGTTGAAGTTCACGATGAACGCGTACAGCCCGTCGGGGGTGACGTCGATCGACGCTGGGAAGTAGCCGAGGAAGATCCCCGGTCCGGCCAGCGTGTCGGGTCCGACGACGTAGCGCCAGTATTTTCCGTCGGGCGAGCCGTGCCCGGTCGTGAGGTGCAGATACTTTCCATCGCGTGAGATCTGGAGCCCGTGTGGCCCCTCGAGCTCGTGCGCGGACTCGCCGACGGGAATCGTCTTCTCGACGACGCCACCGTCGGGACCGAACCGAACGCGATGAATGAGGTCGGCTGATTCAGCGCCGACGTAAATCCAGTAATTGGCCGCAGGGGCGGCCACCGCGGGGCTCGTGGGCGCTGGAGCCGCGCTGTCGGGACGGGCGGCCGGTCCTGACGCGCAGGCCACCGCGCCCATCAAAAGCCATACAGACCGCACAGACCGAATTGCCTTGCGGCGGGTGGGTGGTAGAACCATCATGAAAACCTGGCTGGAAAACATGAACGCGAGGGAGTCCTATTCCATGAACGTAACGCGCATTCCGCGATTCGTCAGCACCGTCGCAGTGAGCGTCGCGGCGATGACGGCGCCCGTCGTCAACGCCCAGCAGCCCGCCGCGCAGGCGCCTCCGCCACCGGTGGCGCGCATCGTCGCCGAACCGGCGAGCCTCACACTGGTCGCCGGCCAGCCGGTGCCATTCTCGCTCACCGCGTACGACTCGGCCGGCAAGGAGATTCAGAACCCGCCGCTGAGAACGAGCGGGGCGCGCGGCGTCCTCCGGTATTCGGACGGGAAGGTCACCGGAATGAAGGCCGGCAAGTACGAGCTGGTGGTCACGTCGGTGGGCGGCACCACGCCCGCGCGCCTGACGATTCCCATCACCGTGCAATGGCCGCCGATCGCGCAGGTGGAGATCCTGCCCGAGCCCGGCCGTCTCTACACCGGGGTGACCCTGGCGCACCGTGCGCGTGCGGTGCATGCGGACCAGAGCGAGCGCAAGGATGTCGCGATCACGTGGCGTAGCTCGAACGACGCCATCGCCACCGTCGATCGCTTCGGCAGCGTCACGGCTCGCCGCCCCGGCACCGTGACGATCACCGCGCAAGCGGAGGGGGCCTCGTCGTCACTGCGCCATACCGTAGTGGCGAATCCGGTGGCCGCCCTCACGATCGACATCGAGGAGAACTCGGTGCGCACTGGCGATGTCGTCCATCTCAAGGCGACCGCGAAGCGCGGCAGTGGCACGGCGGTCGCCGACGTGCCGATTACATGGAGCTACACGTACGTGCCCGACGACACGATCGCCGCGCCGGGCGCGACGGGCGTGATCGATCGCGGACTCTTCACCGCCGAAGTGCCGGGCCGGTACACGCTCCTCGCGACAGCCGGCCCGCGGTCGGCGCGCAAGGTGCTCGACGTGCGTCCGCGGGATGTGCGCAAGCGCATCTCGGTGACGGGGCGCGGCAGCATCAACCACGTGCACACGTCCGACCTCTGGCCGTGGACGGGGAAGGATGGCCGTGACTACGCGCTGGTCGGAACGTGGGGCGGCGATGGGTGGGCGTACGTCTTCGACATCACGAACCTCGGCGCGATCGTGAAGACCGATTCGGTCAAGGTCGACGCACGCGTCATCAACGACGTGACGGTGTCTCCGGATGGACGATACGGCGCCCTCTCTCGCGAAGGCGCGTCGAACCGCGTGAACGGTGTCGTCATCCTCGACCTCGCCGACCCCGCGCATCCCAAGGTCGCGGCGACGTTCGATCAGGAGCTCACCGGCGGCGTCCACAACATGTTCGCCACCAACGACTACCTGTTCGCGCTGTCGAACGGTGACAAGTACGTCATCATCGACATGAAAGACATCTACAAGCCGACGTACAAGAGCGAGTACGACCACCCGAACTCACGCGTGCACGACGTGTGGGTGAACAACGGCATCGCGTACTCGTCGGAGTGGGGCACGGGCGTGGTGGCGGTCGACGTTGGCAACGGCAAGTGGGGTGGCACGATCGAGAAGCCGAAGCTCATCGCGACGTATCCGACGACGAGCGGGGCCACCCACGAGATCTTCCCCTACGTCCAGAAATCCACGGGCAAGGTCTACCTCTTCCTCGGCGACGAGATCATGTCGCGCGAAGGACGGGTGTGGGAGGGGACGAGCTATCTCCAGAACATCAATCAGAAGGGCGGCGTGCCGCAGACGTCGGCCGGCTACACGCACATCATCGACTTCACCGACCCGGCGAACCCGAAGAACATCGCCAAGTACCATCAGGAGGAGTTCGGGTCGCACGACATCATCGTCGAAGACGACATCATGTATCAGGCGTACTACGATGGCGGATTGCGCATCGTCGATGTGTCGGGCGAGCTGGTGGGGAATCTGGCCGAGCAGCGGCGCGAGATCGCGGTGTACAAGCCGTTCGATCCCGAGGGCTACACGGCCAACGCCTCGTTCGTGATGAACGCGATGCCCTGGAAGGGACACATCCTGTTCACCGACTTCAACAGCGGGCTCTGGTCGGCAAAGCTGGAGCCGAGGACCCAGCCACTCCCCTAGACCCCGGGGTCGAAGGGGTCGAAGGGGTCGAAGGGGTCGAAGGGGTCGGAGGGATCGAAGGGGTCAAGGGGGCGGAAAGGCGCGTCGCCCCTGCGCGGCTGAGGCGCTCATCAGATGAGCAAACGGCGGCGCGAAAGCGCCGCCGTTTGCCTTTCCACCCCTTTGATCCCCTCGATCCCCTCGACCCCTTCGACCCCCCAACCCAGGACCTAGACTCCGCCCTCGAACGTCGAGCACGTCCTCGGATCCCCGCTCTCCAGTCCCCGGCGGAACCAGCGCACGCGCTGCTCCGACGTGCCGTGGGTGAATGACTCGGGGCTGATTCCGCCCCCGGATTGCGCGGAGATGCGGTCGTCGCCGATCGCGGCGGCGGCGTTCAAGCCCTCCTCGACATCGCCCTGCTCCAGGATCTGACGCTGGCTCGTCGAGTTGCCCCAGATGCCGGCATAGCAGTCCGCCTGGAGCTCGAGCCGCACCGACAGTGCATTCGCCTGTCCGGGGCGCGCCTGCTGCATCTGGCGCACCTCGGCCGCCGTGCCGGTGACGTTCTGCACGTGGTGTCCGATCTCGTGCGCGATCACGTACGCCTGGGCGAAGTCGCCCGGGGCGCCGAACCGCTCGTGAAGGGCGTCGTAGAAGCCGAGGTCGATGTAGACCTTCTCGTCCACCGGGCAGTAGAAGGGGCCCATCGCCGACTGGCCGGTGCCGCACCCCGACTGAACGTAATCCCGGAACAGGACGAGCTTGGCGTCCCGGTACTGGCCGCCGTATCGAGGGAGGATGTCGGCCCAGACGCGCTGGGCGTCGTCGAGCACGAACGAGACGAACTCGACCAGGCGCCGCTCCTCCGGCGTCTCATCGATCGACCCCTGCTCGGTGGCCGTGGTGGGGATACCGGCGCCCCCGCCTCCGCCGCCGCTGAAGATGTCACCGCCGAAGAGAAGGCCGAGGATCAGAACGATGATCGTCCCGCCGAGGCCCATGCCCTTCCCAATGCCAAACCCACCACCACCAAACCCGCGCCGGCCGCGCAGGTCTTCAACGTTCTTGCTCCGTCCGCCGGGTGTCCAGCGCATGGTGATATCCTCCGAGTGATACCCGGTCCATTCGCACGAAGTGGACCCGGACGGTGCTCCGCGATCCACGGCAAGGAGGAACCGGCTCGACGAGGCCTACCTCCCGAAGAGGCGGTCCAGAAACCCGAGCTCCGTGTCGTCGCCAGACGCGGCGCGCGCGAACGCCTCGGCGAAATCGGGCGCCGTCGCGAACCGGTCGTTCGCGTCCTTCGCCATCCCCTTGAGCAACACGCGCTCGACGTCGGCCGGGTACTCCAGCTCGGGGCGCATCTTTCGCAGCGGAATCGGATCGCTCCGCAGCCGCGCCAACATCAGCTCCTGCTGGGAGCGCCCCTCGAACGGCAGCTTCCCGGTGAGCATCTCGAACGTCATCAGCGCCAGCGAGTAGATGTCGCTCCGCGGATCCAGCGGGCGTCCACGCAGCTGCTCGGGGCTCATGAATTCCGGGGTGCCTAACACGATTCCGGTCGCGGTGAGCTTTTCCGCCTCGGGGCCCGCGCGCCGGTCTTTCGCCAACCCGAAATCCATCACGACCGCACGCTCGGCCCCGCCCGGCTCGCGGCACAGCATCACGTTTTCCGGCTTCAGGTCGCGGTGGATGATGCGCAGCTGGTGCGCCACCTGCAGCCCGGCCGCGATGTCGCGCACGAAGGGGACGACATCCGCCAACGGGATGTGCCCGAGCCGGTGTGTGCGGTCGCAGAGCAGCTCGCCTTCGACGAACGGCATCACCACGTACACCATCCCGGTCGCCGTCTCGCCGAGTCGAATGATGTGACACACGTTCGGGTGCGCGAGCCGGCCGGCGAGCGACGCCTCGCGCCGCAGGCGCGCCAACGAATTGCGGTCGGCCGACAACGCAGGCGAGAGGATCTTGATCGCGACGCGCTCGTTCGTCTCGAGGTCCTGCGCGAGGTAGACGAAGGACATCCCGCCCTCGCCGACCTTCCGCTCGATGCGATAGCGCTCGTCGAGCACGCGGCCGGCCATCGTCGCATGCGAGGCGTTCCCCCCACTCGCCGGGCGTGGCGTGCTGGAGACGGCGCTGGGGCCGGTCGACGCCGGTCCGTACTGGGGCCACTCCGCGCTCCGATTGGGGGGCGTCGTGGGCTCCTTCACGAGCTGGAGCCCGTCGCGCTTGCAGAATCGCGCGTCCCCGGCGTACACCGTGCCGCACCGCGGGCAGCGCATGCTCACGCGCGCACCTTGTTCCGCCCTTCGGCCTTCGCGCGATAGAGCGCGTCGTCCGCGTGCGAGATGAGATCGTCGACCGTCTCGATGCTCGAGGAGGGAAACGTCGCCACCCCGATGCTCACCGTGAGGCTCAAGGCTTCCTCGCCCTCTTCACCGGCGACCCGGTGCTCGGCAATGCGCTGCCGAACCCGTTCGGCGAACGCGACCGCCCCTTCCTCGGCGGTCTCCGGGAGGACAACGACGAACTCCTCGCCTCCGTAACGGGCGACGATGTCCACCGTCCGCACCTCACGCTGGATGATCATCGACACTTCACGCAAGACGTCGTCGCCGACCAGGTGGCCGTAGGTATCGTTGACGCGCTTGAAGTGGTCGAGATCGACCATGAGCAGCGTGAGGATCAGACCATAGCGCCGTGCGCGCTCCATCTCCTCGTCGAGCCGCTCGACGAGCGCCCGCCGGTTGAGCGTAAGAGTGAGGGGATCGGTGATCGCCAGCATCTCCAGCCGTGCCTTGTCGGCCTTGGTGCGCTCGATGACGCGGGCCTTCTCGATGGCGGCGACGGCGGCCTTGATGACCGCGTCGGCGAATTCCACGTCGTCGCGCCGCAGCGGCGTCTCGTGGCGCGTGGTGCGAAGAAAGAAGACACCGGCGAGCTGTCGGTCCACCCGGAACGGCAACGCGATCACGGAGCGGATCGACACGACGGTGCCGCTCCGGTCCCACTCGCGGCGAACGTCCTCGTACAAGGGGCTGGTGAGCACGTCCTCGATGAGTACGGGTTCCCCGCGCTCGAGCGCCGTGCGAATCTCCGGATAGCGGTCGAGCCGGATCTCGAAGTCGCGCAGCTGCGGATTCTCGTACGCGGTCGCCACGGTCCCCATCTCATCTCCCGGCCGCGCGAAGACGAGCGAGCAGTGCGACAGGTTCAGCGCCCGGGCCACGCGCCTCACGAGAATGTGGTAGATCTCGTCGGGCGAGAGGTCGCCCGTCACCTCGTGGAGGATGTCGACGAGCTGACGCCGGCTCTCCGCTTCGTCGCGGGCACGCTGGAGCTGCACCTCGGTGGAGCGCAGCTCCTGCCGCGCCCGCGTCAACGTGTCGCGTGCGCGAAGCTGGGCCTGAATGCGCGCCAGGAGCTCGCGCACGCGGAAGGGCTTGGGGACGAAGTCCGACGCACCCAGCCCAAGCGTGCGCACCGCCGCCTCCTCCGGCGGCATCGCCGAGATCATCAGGACGGGAAGATCGCGATACCGGTCGTCGCCGCGGAGCCGCTCCAGCACCTCGAAGCCGTCGAGGTCCGGCATCATGATGTCGAGCAGCAGCAGGTCGGGCACCGACGTCTCGAGCTCCTCGAGCAGCAGCCGCGACCCGGGCACCGCGATGACGTCATACCCGTGCTCCTTGAGAATCCAGGAGACGGTCTTGAGCAGGGCCTCGTCGTCGTCGACGACGAGGATTCGGGGCTTAGCGAGTACCGAGGAGGTCACGCAGTCCAGCCCACTCGATGTTGCCCCCGCTCAGGACGCAGACGGTGTCGCCACTCGCGCGGACGGCGCCGGTCTGGAGCGCCGCGTAGGTGATCGCGCCGCTCGGTTCGGCGACGATCTTC
>DATBIU010000106.1:0-3947 GCA_036556765.1 Gemmatimonadaceae bacterium
GCCGAGTCGGCGGGGACCTGCCCCGTCGCCCGGTCGAAGGCGATGAGGAGCGCCGTGATGACGAGCGCGGCTGTCTTCATCTGATTCATGCCAAATGCCGAAAATGGGGCGACCGCCCGTCAGAACTCCTCGAGGATCTTCTTTGCCTTCTTGGGATCATCGCTCGCGATCGCGAGCTCGACCAGCCCCTCAGCGAGGCCGGTGACGTAGATCGCTTCGAGGTTGACACCCGCGTCGCCGAGTCGGTTCGCCACGGTGGCGAGTACGCCGGCCGTGTTCTCGAGCAACACGAGGTGCACCTCACTCTCCGTGAACCGAACGTTCGCGGCCTCGAGCGCGCTGCGCGCCGCGACCGTGTCGTCGGGGAGGATGCGCGCCAACGCGACCCCGTCCACCGAAAGACCAGCGAGCGCCTTGATGTTGACACCGCGCCGGGCGAGCGCTTGCGCCACTCGGGCAAGATCCCCCGGCTTGTTGGTGAGCCTCACCGAGAAGTCTTTCATCGCCGCCTCCTACCGATGGAAAAACGGTTCATCGAACCATCGCGGTCGCGGGGCCCCGGACAGCCGGAACCGCCGAATGACCCGAATGGACCCGAATGAATCCGAATGAATCCGAATGATCGAACGCGCCAGCTGGCTCCGCGAACGTGTTAACCAAGGAATCTTCAGGACTGCATCCGCGCGTGGAGCGTGCGACGGCGCAACGCGCTCGTCGGGTCATACGGGTCATTCGGGTCATTCGGCAGTTCCGGCGGTCCGTGGCCGCTGGCGGGCAGAAGCCAGCACCAGCCATCTATGGCGTGCGCGCGATCGCCTCGGCCGCGGTTCGCGCCGAGCGCATCGCGCCCTCGATGTACCCCGGAATACCGCCGATCGTGTCGCCGGCGAAGTAGATGCGACCCTCTGGTTGCTGGATGTGCGGAAAGAACCGCCTGATTTGCCCCGGCTTGAAGTACGCGAAGTCGCCGCGCGCCCAGGGATCGTCGTCCCAGACGTACGACGCTCCTCCTTCCGCGTGCCGCATCAGCTCGGGGTGAACGCGCGCCATTTCACGCATCGCGCCGCGCACGCGATCGTCAGCGCTCATGGCCGCGAGTCGGCGCGCGCGGGGGCCGGTCGTGTACGATTCGAGAATGCCTCTCGTGCCCGGCTGCGCCACCGTCGCGTGAAAAATCTGCTGGATCGGCAGATCGGTCGCCGCGGCGCCATCCAGTCCCTCGGCGTCCCAGAAGCGTTGGCGACACTGCACGTAGACGCGGGTGACCGACGTCGGCTGAATCTCACGAATGGCTTTCGTCCGTGTCGCGTCGAACGCCGGCGTCACGGCAACACGGCGCAACAGTGGGAAGGGAAGAGTCAGAATGAGATAATCGCCACGGACCTGCTCTCGTCCGCCGGCACCCTCGACGGTGATCTCGACGGAGGCATCATCGTGCCGCACCGCGACCACGGCAGTCCCATAGCGCATCGCCGGCCCGAGTCGCTCGGCGAACGCACGTGGCAGGAGGTCGTTTCCGCCTCGAATCTCGAAGAACCCGGTCGCTCCCAGGAACGTCCCGAGCTCGCGCATGAACTGCAATGCGCTCACCGACTCGATGCCCTCTCCGAGCGCGTCGAAGTACGTCAGCCGCATGATGCGGATCGCGGCGTCGGAGGCGCCGTTTCTCCGCCACTGCTCGGCGAGCGAGATGTCGTCGTACGGCAGGTGAGCCGGGCGGGGCCAGTCGGCGGCGTTGAGACCCTCCAGGCCGCCCTCCACCTGGGCGAGACGCGACCGGAAGTAGCGGCCCTGCAACGCGCGAATGCCCTGTCCGGCATCCTCGGCGCCGAGGGGGATCGGCCAACGCACGGGCTGGCCGGCGCGAAGCGCAATCCGCTCCCCCGCCACGTGCGCGAGCGATCCGACGTCGGCGCGAAAGGGCAGTGGCGTAAGCTCCAGCGCAAACTCCCGGGCGTATTGCGCCGCGAGCGAATTGGAGCCGAGGTACATCGCGCCGGCCTCGGCGTAGAGCCCATCCGCGAACGGGGCGCGGATGGTGTGAATGCGCCCGCCCGGAATCATCTTCGCCTCGAAGACGAGCACCTCGTGGCCGGCGCGCACGAGCTCCCACGCCGCGCACAGTCCCGCGGCGCCGGCGCCGGCGATCAACACGCGCTTTGCGCGCATTGGGCGCGGAAGGGGCCGCAACGCCGATGGCGTTACGGATACGGCAGTCAGTGCCGCGGCACTCTCGAGGAGGAAGGCTCGGCGTGAGAGCATGTGGGTCTCCGACGCGGCTGCTGACGCTGCCCGGCTGTGGCCCGCGCCTACGATTCCTTGGAGCTACCACGCCACCCGCGTCTCACGCAAGCTGGACGGTCGGGCAATGATGCTGCTCTCCTCTCCCGGCAGCGCGGGCCCGAGACCTCGACCATCGGCTCGGCGGCGCCGGACGCTGAGATGGGCGCGAGCAGCGCCCTGCGCCGCCTCGAGGGCGATCATGCCGATGCGACGAGCATCCCCTGGTCGTACCGCATCCCACCGTCCACCACCCACGGTTGCCACGCGGCCGCGATGTCGCGCTCGAGCGCGGCACGGACGTGTTCATCTCCCTCGGGTATCAGACCGGCGAGCGGCGTACAGTGAATGTACTGCCAGAGAAATTCCCGCGGAGACGGCAGGTCGAGGCGCTTGGTCTCCGCGCGAACGGCGACGTTGGTGAAGCCCGCGTTGCGGAACAATGCCTTCACCTGCGCGGGATCGTCGAGCGAGAACACCATGCGGACGAAGCCGGCGGCTGCCGGAACGTTGCGCGCCAACGCTGTCTCGAGGCCGTCGAAGAAGCGCGTCGGCGTCGGGACGCTGACGAGCACCCGGCCGCCGGGCGCCAGCACGCGCCGGATCTCGCGCAAGGCACCCTCCTTGTCCGACATGAACTGGAGTCCCAGCTGACACAGCACCACGTCGAACGACGCGTCGGGCAGGGGCATGGACTCGGCGCTCGTCTCGTACCAGCGAATCGTCCGGCCGTGGGGCTGGGCGATCGAACGCGCGACGGCCAGCATGCCGGCGTTGATGTCCAGGCCCGCTACGCTGCCGCTCTCTCCAACCCGCTCGGCGACGAGTCGGGCAACGATGCCGGTGCCGCAGGCGACGTCCAGGACACGGTCCCCCTGACGAAGCTTCGCCGCGGCGACGAGGTCGGCGGCGAACGGGCCTCCGATCGTGGGAACGAAGTACCGCTCATAGTTCTCCGGCGCCGTTCCCCCGTAGTTTGCGCCGTAGACGGGTGATGCGCTTGCGGCCATGGTGGGCCTCCTCTCGGTTCAGGATTCGGAGAGGAGTTTGCCGCCGGACGGCTTGGCCGGCGTCGGCGAAATCACTCACTCCGTCGAGCTGCTGGTGTGGGTACTTCCACCCATGGAGGGTTGACGTCACACCAGGCGGTGCTCGTACGCGTAGGCGGTGGCCGCCGATCGCGTCGACAGAGCGAGCTTTCTCAAGATGTTGGCGACGTGACGATCGACGGTTCGCTCGCTGATGGCGAGGTCGTGCGCAATCGCTCTATTCGTCTTCCCACTCGTGATGAGCTTGAGCACCTGCAGCTCTCGGGCGGTAAGCGCGGGCGGCGCGGCACGCGAGGGCGATCGCGCGAGAGCGGCGAGGCGTTCGATGTCCGGTCGCGCATCGAGTCGGCGAAACACACGACCAGCGGCTTCGAACTCGAGCTCTGCGGTATCATGATCGCCGAGCGCGCGACAGGCCAGACCGAGAAGGACGCGCACACGCGCCGCGTCGTAAGGCGCCTCGAGCTCCTGCCAGGCCATCCACCCGACGCGCAGGTCGGCGAGCGCCGCACGGGCTTCACCCTCGGCCAGCAGTACGCTGCCCCGCGCTTGTGAGGCGAGCGCACGCAGGAACCGCGCGCCGCTCGCGTCGGCGATCGCGCCGAGCTCAGACGCTGC
>DATBIU010000107.1:0-7711 GCA_036556765.1 Gemmatimonadaceae bacterium
TTGTCCACCTTGACGTCCCGGTGGATCACCCCCTGGCGGTGCGCGAAGCCAAGGGCGCTCGCGACGTCGAACCCCACGCGCACGAGCATGTGCTCGGGAAGGGTCCCCATCACCCGGAGCCGGTCGATCAGCCCCTGCGACAGGTAGTCCATGACGAAATAGACGGCCTCGCCCTCGCGGCCTACCGCCAGAATCTTGATGATGTTCGGGTGGCGCAGCTTGGCCGCCGTGGAGGCCTCCCGGCGGAAGCGCGTCTCGAACATCTCATCGCCGGCGAACTGCGGCTTGAGGACCTTGAGCGCGACGGGGACGTCGAGCTCGGGGTCGTATCCCTTGTATACCCAGGCGAATCCGCCGGACCCGACGAGCGCGTCAATGCGGAAACGGCCCAGGTAGCGGCCGATATAGCGCTCAGGCAATGCGGGGTGCCTTTACAAGGGGGTCAGCGACCGGTAAATTACTCTGCTTCAACGAATTCGGCGCTGAGCGCCTGATGGTGTCGGAGAATATACATAATGCCATTCGAAAAAGCATCGACGATCGAGAAATACAGGGCGCACGCGTCGGACACTGGATCCGCCAAGGTGCAGGTGGCACTCCTCACCGAGCGCATCAACTACCTCACCGACCACTTCCGTGCGCATCAGAAGGATCATCATTCGCGGCAGGGACTGCTGAAGATGGTCGGCAAGCGACGCCGGCTCCTCGAGTACATGAAGCGGACCGACCTGGAGACCTATCGGCAGCTCATTCAGGATCTTGGTCTCCGGCACTAATTTCGCGGTCTTGTGCACTCGCGCGGGCGCCAGTCATGGCCCCCGCGCGTTTTGTGTTTTCTCCTACCTGATCCACTCATGATGCAGCGCATCGAACGCGTCTTCGCCGGACGCAAGCTCACGATCGAGACCGGACGCATGGCCAAGCAGGCCGCCGGCTCGGCGATGGTGCAATACGGCGACACGATGGTCCTGGCCGCCGTCACGGTGAGCGAGAACCTCAGCCCGCTCCCGTTCTTTCCCTTGACGGTCGAATACAAGGAGAAGTCATACGCGGCGGGCAAGATCCCCGGCGGCTTCATCAAGCGCGAGGGCAGGCCCCACGACGAGGAGATCCTGTCGGCACGGATCATCGATCGCTCGATCCGGCCACTGTTCCCCGAAGGGTTCAAGAACGAGGTGCAGGTCTTCGTCTACGTCATCTCGGCCGATCAGGAAAATGACGCCGACGTCCTCGCCCTGATGGCGGTGTCGTTCGCGCTGAACGCGTCGCGCATTCCGTTCCTCGCCCCGATCGCCGGTGTTCGCCTCGGCCGGCTGCAGGACAAATGGGTCATCAACCCGACGTTCCAGCAGCTCGAGTACAGCGACATCGACATGGTCATCGCCGGGTCACGCGACTCGATCGTGATGGTCGAGGGGGGCGCGCTCGAGGTGAGCGAGGAAGACGTGATCGAGGGCCTCACGATCGCGCAGAAGGGCATTCGCGAGCTGATCGGCATTCAGGAAGAGCTGCTCAAGAACACGCGCGTCGAGAAGATGAAGTGGACGAAGCTGACACACCCCGAGGACCTCGTCGTACGGGTCAAGGAGCTCGCGCAGGGCAAGATCGGCGAGGCGATCAACACGCCGGAGAAGCACGCGCGCGTGGACGCCGTCGAGATGGTGAAGCGGCAGGTGATCGAGCTGCTCACCGCCGATTTCCCCGACAACACGAAGGACATTGCGGACCTGGTCGGTGAGGTGGAATACCATCAGCTGCGCTCGCAGGTGATCGAGCGCGGTGAGCGAGTCGACGGCCGCAAGCCGACCGAGGTTCGGCCGATCACGATTCAGGCGCCGATGCTCCCGCGGGCGCACGGCTCCGCGCTGTTCACGCGCGGGCAGACGCAGGCGCTGGTCGCGGCGACGCTGGGGACCGAGCAGGACGTCCAGCGGCTCGACTCGATCGACAACCCTGACGAGTCCACGAAGTCGTTCATGCTGCACTACAACTTCCCGCCGTTCTCCACCGGGGAAGTTCGGCCGGTGCGCGGGACGAGTCGTCGCGAGATCGGTCACGGAAACCTGGCCGAGCGAGCCCTCCAGGGACTGCTGCCGCCGTACGAGGAGTTCCCATACACGATCCGCATCGTGTCGGACATCCTCGAGTCGAACGGCTCGTCGTCGATGGCCTCCGTGTGCGGTGGCTCGCTGGCCCTGTTCGACGCGGGCGTGCCGATGCGCGCCGCGTGCGCCGGAGTGGCGATGGGGCTGATCACGGAAGGCGGCAAGTACGCGATCCTCACCGACATCCTCGGAACCGAGGATCACCTCGGCGACATGGACTTCAAGGTCGCTGGCACCGAGAACGGGATCACCTCGATCCAGATGGACATCAAGGTCGAGGGCCTCGATCTCAAGGTGATGCGCGAGGCGCTGGCTCAGGCGAAGGACGGGCGACTCCACATTCTCCGCGAGATGAACAAGGCGCTGGCGCAGCCGCGCGCAGATCTCTCGCCGTACGCGCCTCGCATCGTCACCGTGCAGATCAGCCCCGAGAAGATCGGCGACCTCATCGGCCCGAAGGGGAAGACCATTCGCGGCATTCAGGAGGAGACCGGCGCCGAGATCACGGTCGACGATACCGGTCGCGTAACGATTGCCGCCGTTGGCGGCGACGCGCTCGAGCGCGCCAAGGCCATGATCAAGGCATTGACGGCGGAGCCGGTGATCGGGGACATCTACGAGGGCACGGTCAAGAGCACCACCGCGTTCGGCGCGTTCGTGGAGATCATGCCGGGCACCGAGGGACTCGTTCACATCTCCGAGCTCAAGCATGGTCGCACGGAGAAGACCGAAGACGTCGTGAAGAAGGGCGACCGGGTGAAGGTGAAGCTCCTCGACCGCGATGAGCGGGGCCGGCTGCGGCTGTCGATGAAGGCGCTGCTGCCGAAGCCGGAAGGCGCAACCGAGGACGAAGGAAACGGCGGTGGGCGCGGTGGTCGCGGCGAGCGCGGCGGCGATCGGCCGCGGCGCCCCGACGAGCACCGTCGCGAGGCTGCCGAGCCGCGCGCGGCGCGCGGCGGGGAGGGGGAACAGGAAGGCGACGGCAGTCCCGGCGTCGAACCGGCCGAGCGCGGTCCGCGGCGCTCGTCCCGCGGCCGCAGCCGGCGGTGAGCCGCGAGCCCTTCGACGCGGAGGGCGCGCTCCACCGGACTGTCCTGCCTAACGGGTTGACCGTACTCTCCGAGCACATGCCGGGAGTACGGTCGATCGCATTCGGCGCCTGGGTCCGCGCGGCCTCGGTGCACGAGCCGCGCGATCGGATGGGTGTGTCCCACCTCCTCGAGCACATGGTGTTCAAGGGCACGCCCACGCGCAGCGCCAAGGACATCGCCCTCTCCCTCGAGACCCTCGGCGGCGCCCTCGATGCGTACACCGCGCGCGAGCACACGTCCTATCAGGCGCGCGTGCTGGACGAGCACCTCGAGCACGCCGCCGATGTCGTCGCCGACCTCGTATTCCGCCCGCTCCTGCGCGCGGAGGATCTCAAGCTCGAGCGGCGGGTGGTGCTCGAGGAGATCAGCATGGTCGAGGATACCCCCGACGACCTCGTGTTCGAGCTGCATAACGAGGCCCTCTGGGGACAGCATCCGTACGGCTACTCCATTCTCGGCACCCGGGATACCGTGTCGGCACTGGGGGTTCGCGAGCTCCGCGAGCTGCACCAACGCGCCTATCACCCGCCACAGCTCATCGTCGCGGCGGCCGGGAACGTCCAGCACGATCGGCTCCTCGAGACGCTCGCGCGCACGGGGTGGGACGCCGTGCCCCGCGGGGACGCGACTCCACTCTCGGCGCCGGCGCCGGTCGCCGCACCGCCGAGTTATCGCCACGTCGCGAAGGAGGCGGCCCAGACCCACATCGTCTACGGGTCACCGATGATGGCGCACGGGCACCCGCTGCGGTACGCCGCCGTCCTCGTGAGCACCGTTCTCGGGGCGGGGATGAGCTCCCGCCTCTTCCAGCGGGTGCGCGAGGAGCTCGGCCTCGCCTACTCGGTCTATACCTTCCAGTCGTTCCACGCCGACACCGGCGTCCACGGCGTCTATGTCGGAACGGCGCCCGAGACGGCGGCCGACGCGGCCGGCGCCATTCGCGACGAGCTGTCGCGGGTGGCCGCCGAGGGCTTGACCCCGGCCGAAGTCGCATCGGGCAAGAGCCAGCTCAAGGGACAGAGCACGCTGTCGCTGGAGAGTGTCTCGTCGCGGATGTATCGTGCGGCGGGCGTCGATCTCTACGGCGAGCCGTACAAGACGCTCGATCAGCTGCTGGCGGAGATCGATGCGATCACCGACGAGCAGGTGAGCGCGGTGTGCCGCGACTATTTCTCCCCCGATGCGCAAACCGTCGTGAGCCTGGGGCCGAAGGCTATCCAGTAGTGCTCACTCCACCCCTTCCCATCCGACACGTATGAAGATCGGCGTTCCGAAGGAGATCAAGACCAACGAGAACCGTGTGGCATTGGTCCCCGCGGGCGCGGAGGCGCTCGTCGCGGCGGGGCACTCGGTGATGGTCGAGCGGGGCGCGGGCGAAGGGAGCGGCTTCGATGACGAGCTGTACACGAAAGCGGGCGCGCGCATTGTCCCCGATGCCGATGCAGTGTGGCGCGACGCCGACATGATCATGAAGGTGAAGGAGCCCATCGCGCCCGAGTGGCCGCGCATGCGCCGCGGGCAGACGATCTTCACCTACTTCCATTTCGCGGCCGACGAGGCGCTCACGCGCGCTCACCTCGCCAGCGGGTCGGTGTGCATCGCGTACGAGACGGTGGAGCTGCCGTCGCGCGAGCTTCCCCTCCTGACCCCGATGTCGGAGGTCGCTGGACGCATGGCGGTCCAGGAGGGCGCGAAGTACCTGGAGAAGCTGTACGGGGGGCGCGGGGTCTTGTTAGGCGGCGTGCCCGGAGTGCTCCCGGCACGCGTCGTGATTCTCGGCGGCGGCATCGTCGGCATCAACGCGGCGAAAATGGCCGCCGGCATGGGCGCGCACGTCGTGATCCTCGACATCTCGCTGGAGCGACTGCGGTATCTGTCCGATGTGATGCCGGCCAACGTGTCGCTCCTCCACTCGAATCGCTTCGCGATTCTCGAGCAGATCCAGACCGCCGATCTCGTCGTGGGAGCCGTGCTGATTCCGGGAGCCAAGGCGCCGTCGCTCGTGCGCCGCGAGGACTTGAAGAAGATGCAGCCGGGCAGCGTCATCGTCGACGTCGCGGTAGACCAGGGCGGGTGCGTGGAGACGATCAAGCCCACGACGCATGAGAACCCGACCTATGTCATCGATGGCGTGATCCACTACGCGGTCGCGAACATGCCGGGTGCCGTGCCGCGCACCTCGACGCTCGCGCTCACCAACGCCACCCTCCCATACGCCCTGCAGCTGGCGAACAAGGGCTGGAAGGCGGCCGTGCGCGAGAACGCGGCGCTCCGAAAGGGTCTCAACATGATCGACGGGAAGGTGGTCTATCCCGCCGTCGCGGAGGCGTTCGGCCTCGAGTCCGTGAACGTGGATACGGCGATCGCCTGAGAAAGGATGAGGAGTGAGGGAGGGGAGTGGATGAACACCAGTCGATCGCCTTCCTCACCCCCCGGTGCTCATTCCTCATTCGCCGACGTCCGAGCCGTTGCGGAGCCCGATCGCATGACGCCGGTTGTGCCGCGGATTCTCTGCTATCACAAGGTCGACCGGCGTCTCGAGCTTGGCGTCACGCGCATCTCGCCGCGACGGTTCGCCCGTCAGATCGAGCGGCTCGCCGCCGATGGATGGCGAACGCTGACCCTGGACGAGCTCGCCGCGTGTGCGCGCGGTGAGCGAGCGGCGGCGCCGAACGAGCTCGCTCTCACCTTCGACGATGGCTATCGCGCGTTGCGCGACCACGCCTTCCCCGTGCTGCACGCACACGGGTTCACCGCGACCTGCTTCGTCATCACCGCCTATGCCGGCCGATTGAACCGGTGGGACGTGGCGTACGGCGGGCGGCGCTTCGCGCACCTCGCGTGGCGCGACATGCGACGCTGGCAGGCACGGGGGATCACCTTCGCATCGCATACGGTGACGCATCCGCGTCTCACGTGGCTCGATGGCGCGCAGGCCGCTCATGAGCTCTACGCCTCACGAGACGACCTCGGCCGAGCGCTCGACGCCCCGCCAAGAGCGGTGAGCTATCCTTTCGGGGCGAGTGGAGCACGCGAGCACTCGCTCGCCCGTGAGGCGGGATACGACATCGGGCTCACGCTGGCCGCCGGCTGGACCGGTGACGTGATGGCGCTTCCGCGTCTTCCCGTGTACCTGTGGTCCCCGCCGCGTCCCGGCGTCGGGCCGCTCCGGCGCGTCGAGCGAGTTGCCGCGACGATCGCGAATCGCGCGTCGGTGGGAACGGCCCTCCTTCAGCGAGGCGCTCGCTAGCTCGAGCGGCGTGCGGCTCACCTCTTGCCTTGATCCTTCCGTGATACTCGTCACGGAGAGAAGCTGGTGTGCGACGATTGACCGCGCGAATCTTCGCAGTGGCATGGGTGAGCCTGTGGTTCGCCGCTCCCGCGGAGGCGCAGCGCACGCTCAAGAGCATTGGCCGCGACCTCGAGCACGGCGTGCGCGACATTCTCCACGTGTGGGCATCGCCGATCCACGCCGACGGCGATGAGTGGGCGACGTTCGCCGCCAGCGCGGCGCTCGTTGGCGCCAGCCTCCTCATTGATGACGATGTCGATCGCGCGATGCGGCGACACCCGCGCTCGGCGGTCATGCGCGGGCTGCGGCCCTTCCGCGAGGGGCACGACACCGAGCTGTTCAACCTCGGGAGCGGGAAGCGCCTTCAGCCCATCTCCGGCGTGCTGTACCTGCTGGGCTTCGCGTTCGACTCCCGCGCGTTGCGCGATGCGGGTGTCGGATGCGCCAGCACGCAGCAGGCGAGCATCCTGGTGCACCACGGGGCCTATGCGGTGATCTCTCGCGAGCGGCCGCTCACCGCGAACGGCGATCCGTACCTGATCGAGCTCGGCGGCGGCCCGTGGAGCGAGCACTCCTTCTACGGCGGGCACGCCGGCAACATCATGGGATGCGTGACGTACTGGAACGAGCGCTTTGAGCTTGGCGTCGCCGAGCCGGTGCTGTACGCGCTGGCGATTGGCGTGGGGCTGGGGCGCGTCGCCGACCAGCGCCATTGGCTCTCCGACACGATCACGGGGATGCTGATCGGCCACGCGTTCGGCCGTGTGACCGCGCGCCGCGCGCGCGCCCGTGCCGAGGGAGCCCCGAGTACCGCCATGGGCCCGCTCGGCGGCGATCTGCTGTTGAGCAGCGGGCGCTCGTCAGGCGGGCGGACGCTGGTCGTCGGGTGGCGGCGGACGTTCTAGAGCCCGCGCGGGTCATCTGACTGGCATCCAGGCTCAAAGTCCATACGGATGCCGCGGATGCGGCGGATCGCTGTTTACCGCCGAGGTCCCGCTTCGCACAACCAGAGTGTGTCTTTGAGTTCGGCGGGGACTGGCGGGCTCGCCTAACGGCAGGCCGCGGTGCTCGAGCGGCCACGGACAACTGAACTGCCAACTGACCCGAATAACGACACGAATTGCCCAAATTGCTCCCGGCGCGGCGCAATCCTTTACGCGCAAGGCCAACGACCAATTGTTGGTCCCGGAGAGGGGAGCGCGAAGCGGCAAGACGCATTCGCG
>DATBIU010000108.1:0-56142 GCA_036556765.1 Gemmatimonadaceae bacterium
TGGCCAGACCGGCGGCCATCGCGAGCGGGTTCCCGGAGAGCGTGCCGGCCTGATATACCGGCCCCGAGGGCGCGACCTTCTCCATCAGGTCGCGGCGGCCCCCGTACGCCGCGGCGGGGAGGCCACCGCCGATGATCTTGCCGATCGTCGTGAGATCGGCGCGCACGCCGAAACGCTCCGCGGCTCCACCCGGCGCGATACGAAATCCCGTCATCACCTCATCGAAGATCAACAGCGCTCCCACCTCGTCAACCATCGCGCGCAGCCCGCGCAGGAACGCGGGCTCCGGCGCGATGAAGCCGGCGTTGCCGACGACCGGCTCGACGATGATGGCGGCGAGGCGGTCGCCATGGTCGTCGACGACGCTGCGCACGCCGTCGAGATCGTTGAAGGGGGCGGTGAGCGTGAGTGCCGCCAGCCCATCGGGAACGCCGGGAGAATCGGGGAGCCCCAGGGTCGCAACCCCGGAGCCCGCCCGCACGAGGAACGCGTCCCCATGACCGTGGTAGCAGCCATCGAACTTGAGGATGCGGTCGCGGCCCGTCGCCGCGCGCGCGAGCCGGATCGCGCTCATCGTCGCCTCGGTGCCCGTCGAGACAAAGCGCAGCATCTCGAGGTGCGGCATGCGCTGCCTCACGAGCTCGGCGAGATCCACCTCGACCTCGGTCGGGGCGCCGAAGCTCGTGCCGCGCTGCATCGCCTCGGCGATCGCGTCGAGCACCGGGGGCGAGGCGTGTCCGAGCGCGAGCGCCCCCCACGACATGACGTAGTCGATGTACTCGCGGTCGTCGACGTCGACGAGGCGCGCCCCTGCCCCCCGCTGGACGACGAACGGCTCACCGCCCACACCCTTGAACGCGCGGACCGGTGAGCTCACGCCCCCTGGAAGCACGTCACGCGCACGCGCCATGATCGCGGCGCTGCGCCCCGTCACCGCCCAAAGCTCCCAATGCTGGTGAGCGCAACCACGGGCAAAGCGGCGCGTCCGCGCGCTGGGGCCGATGGCGTCCCCACGACGGCGTGCTGCGTGGCGAGGAAATCGTAATCGTCCTGCACGCCGGTGATCGTCATCTCCACGATCGAGCCCGGCGCCGCGTCGCCATCGAGCCAGGTAATGCCGTCGATGTCATCGGCCTGCCAGATGGCGCGGGCTTCCAGGCGTGCTCCGCGCCGGTCGACGATCCCACGCACACGCTTGCCCACCAGTCGCTCGTACCGCTCGGCGGTGATCGCGCGCTGTAAGTCGAGCAGCCGCTCCTGCCGCTCGCGCTTCACCTCGTCAGGCACATCGTCGACGAGCGCGTGTGCGCGCGTTCCCTCCTGCGGACTGTACGTGAACGCGCCCACGCGCTCGAACTGTACCTCCTCGAGGAAATCGAGCAGGCGCTGAAAGTCCGCGTCGGTCTCGCCCGGGAACCCGACGATGCAGGTCGTGCGAATGGCCACATCGGGCACGGCCTCTCGCACGCGGTGCATCTTCTCGCGAATCGTCCGCTCGCGCTCGGGCCGTCGCATCCGCTCGAGCACCGCATCCGACGCGTGCTGAATGGGCATGTCGAGGTACGGCGCGATGCGCGCCTCCCGCGCGATGACCTCGAGCAGTCGCGGCGTGAGCCCCGCCGAGTAGAGATACAGCAGGCGAAACCACGGGATGGACGTCTCACGCAGCAGCGCCTCGAGCAGCTCGGGGACGCGGACGCCATCGCGCAGGTCGCGCCCATAGTGCGCGAGATCCTGCGCGACGAGATTCACCTCCATCGCGCCTTGCCGCTCCAGCTCGCGGGCCTCGTGCACGAGGTCCTCGAGCGAGAACGAGCGATGCCGACCGCGCATCAAAGGGATGGCGCAGAACGCGCACCCGTGGTCGCACCCTTCGCTCACCTTGAGATACCGCACGTGCGGCAGATCGCCGGTGTAGACGCGAACCCCCGGATGGGCGACCGTCGGGTCCCCAAGGACACCGCGACGCTCGAGCTCCGGGACGAGTTGGTCCATCTCGGAGGAGCCGAGGAAGAGGTCGATCTCGGGAAGATGGTCGAGCAGCTCCTGCTTGTGACGCTCGACCATGCACCCGACGGCGACGACCGCCTGGCAGGCGCCATCTTCCTTGAGACGGGCGGCCTCGATCAGCGCGTCGATCGATTCCTGCTTCGCGGCGTCGATGAACCCGCACGTGTTGACGACGATGACCTCGGCGGTGGCGAGGTCGCGCACGGGCTCGGCGCCCCGTCCGACGAGGCGCGCGAGGTAGTGCTCGCTATCGACGGTGTTCTTGTCGCAGCCGAGAGTGATGAAGCCGATTCTCACTCTGAAAAGCTAGTCGAGCGGCCCAGAGCGCTCAACGACCGCCGACTGTGACCTGTTACCGGTAGTTGCCGAACTTGAGCTCCACGCCGAAGTCCTGACCGCGCAGCAACGCCATGACCGCCTGAAGGTCGTCCCTGGATGCGGAGCTCACGCGCACCTGATCGGCCTGAATCGCCGCTGTGACCTTCTTCATCTTCGCTTCCTTGATGGTGGCGACGATCTTCTTCGAGGTTTCGGTGTCGAGCGACATCTTGAGCGTCACCTCGCGACGCACCGTATCGTTGCCCGCGGGCTTGACCTCCCCGAGGTCGAGGTTCTTCACCGGGACGCCGCGCTTGATGAGCTTGCCCTGCAACACATCCATGAGCGCCCGCATCTTGTAGTCATCGTCGGCGACGAGCACGAGCTTTCCCGCCGCGCGCTGAAAGTCGATGCTCGCCTTCGACCCCTTGAAGTCGTAGCGCTGCGCGATCTCCTTCTGCGCCTGATTGATCGCGTTATCGACTTCCTGGAGGTCGACCCCGGTCGTAATGTCGAACGAGTTGGTTTGCGCCATGGGAGTGGGTCAGGGGCCATGGGCCAAGCGCCAGGGGGAGGGTGAAGAGCCAAGGAGGCCTGACCCACCCTCGACCCTCCCTGGCCCTTGGCCCCCGGCCTTTGGCCCGTCCGTGCTCACGGTACCTGGGGGGACACGACCTTCGCCACCCAGAATCCGGTGTTGATGTCGGACACCATGATGTGGCCCTTGTGCGGTATTGCGCTCCAGGCCAGGGCCTGGTTGGGACGATAGCCGTCGAGCGCGCCAGTGTAGACCGCGCCAATCACGCGGCCCTGCTCTCGCAGCTCTCCGCGCAGATCGCCGCCCACATCCAGCACGCGGACGCCTCCATCGTACGCCCCGATGTAGAGGACGTCGTCCTCCACCCACAGGTTGTGCGCCCCGAACTCGACCGGGTCGTATTGCGCGACCTTCCGCAGATTGCGTATGTCGCTGGCGTCGAGCACGTGGACGATGCCGCGCGTCGGAAGGCGCTCGCGACTGAATAGATCGAACGCACCATACAGCGACTCGTCGGCAATGAAGATGTACTTCCCCGCCGGATACACCGCGTGCGTGCCCGCGACGAAATCGGGCGGATACAGCGACGCGTGGTCGTAGGTGAACCGTGACACCACGGTGGGCGCGGTAATCGTTCCCCCCGCCATCCCGTTGCCCACGTCGAGGATCACGAGGCCGTCGCGCCAGTAGGCGAGGTACGCGAGCCCGTCACGAACATACACGTCGTGCAGAAGACGCGACCCGCGATCGGGCGTCTCCCACCGGGTGATCTGCTTCGGATTCTTCACGTCGCTGAAGTCGATGATGCGCAGCGATCCCGTCGCGTCATCGGTCGCGAACACGTAGCGCTTCCAGATGAACGCGCTGTGCACGCCGCCGGTCACCGTCTCGGTGAACTCGGAGATGATCTTCGGATGCCGCGGGTCGCTGGCGTCGAAGAAGACGAGCCCGTTTCGCCGGCTCGACGCGCCCTCCCGCGTGAGCACGCCGAGCTTGCCGTCCTCCGTCAGGCTGACGTCGTTGATGACGCGCGCGTCAACGACGAGCGAATCGGTGAGCGTCGGGGCCGTCGGGTCGGTGATGTCGAAGACATAGACGTGCGTGCCGATGGTCGAGACGTAGACCACGTCACCAAAGGGCCACACCTCGGCGCCCATCGTGCCGCTCGGGAACGCCGCGTGCGCCACCGAGGTGACGCGGCGCGGATCGTTGCGTGGAACCACCTGGACCGACGTCGCGCTCCCCACCGATCCCACGCTCGCCGTCACCGTGTAGACCCCGGGATCTTCGGCCACGAAGTAGCCGTCGTGATCCACCAGCGCGCCGCCACCGCTCACGCTCCAGCGCACCGGGACGCCGGTCACGGCCGTCCCGCGCGCATCGCGCGCGACGGCCACGAGCTTGACCACGTCGCCCGTCCGCGCCGGTCGGGTCACCGGCTCCACTCGAATGGACCGCACGGGGTTCGCTCGCACGGTGATCTCGGTGGTCGCGCTCAACGCGCCCGCCTCGGCGACAATGATCGCGCGACCGGGTGCCTTCGCGGTGACGAGCCCCATCGGGCTCACATCGGCGATCGCGGGAGTGCGCGATCGCCACCGCGCCGAGGAAACGCGCACCGCATCATCGGTGCTCGTCATCCCGCCGACGGCGAGCTGGAGCGTGCCACCAGCGACCGTCGCTCTACCTTCCGCGCCTTCGATCATGAGACGCGACGGCGGCCGCTGCTCCACGCGCACGGTGGCACGTCCGGGACGGCCACCGACGATGGCGAAGACCTGAACCTCACCCGGATGCACCGCGGTCAGCGTCCCCGTGCTATCGATGTGCGCGATGTCGAAGGGGGCGGCGGCCCACATGGGCGCCTGCGATACCGTTGCGCCGTTGTCGTCCCGCGCGACGGCGCTGAGCTTGATCGACGAACCGACGACCATGGTCGTCTCCGCCGGCGTGACCTCAACGCGAGCGATCGTCTGCGCGGAGACCGACAGCGGCAGCACGAGAGCGGCGAGGAGATGTCTCATGACCCCGACCCTGGTTGGTGTCGGGGGAAGGTCCATCGCGCGTTTGAGCGGGTCAAGGGTCAGGGGCCAGGCCAAGGGATGGAAAGGCGAGCGGCCTTAGGCCGCTCGCTCATCTGATGAGGCGGCAGCGGCGTAGCCGCGCCGCCCTTTCCACCCCTTGGCCTGGCCCCTGACCCTCGACCCTGCCCCTAAGGGCTCCACCGGTCGTTCGCACGGACCAGATCCGGAAACGCTTTGTCCGGATCGAGCTCCACGCTCAATACCCGCGGCGTCGCGGCCACGCGCGTCGTGTGCCGGGTTGCACCGGACAACCACACGTCGGCCGGCACCACCACGCGGTCCTCGCGACCACCCTCGCGCCTGACGAGCAGAATCGCCGGCATCGGCGCGGGCTGGCGGCGCTCGATGTCGATCTCGACGGAGTCACCCACGACGCGTCCGCCGGCGATCGCGAGGTCCATCGTCCACGTCTCGTAGAACCAGGTGCGCCAGAACCAGTCGAGCTGACGGTCGCTGGCGTTCTCGAACGAGTTCCACAGGTCGTACGGGGTGGGATGCCGGTTGTGCCACCACCGGTTGTGGCTTCTGAATGCGCCCAGGAAAGCGCTGTCGCCGATCACCGCCCGCAGCGCGCGGAAGATGGCGACCGGCTTTTCGTAGCTGGCGATGACGTACGCGGCCGTCGCCGGATACTTGTCCGCGTGAGTCATCAACGGCACTTCGACGTCGGTGCCGGCGGCGCGCAGGTAGTTCACGAATCCAGTCACCGCGGGATCTCCGGCCGCCGGACCGAACTGGTCGCGCGCCGCACGCGTCTCGAAGTAGCTCGCGAGCCCCTCGTCGTACCACGGGTAGCGCTTCTCGTCGGACCCGATCTGCATCGGGAACCACATGTGAGCCACCTCGTGCGCGATCACCGTGTACAGCTCCTGCGGGTCGGGGACCGCCGCGATCGCGGTCAGCATGGGATACTCCATGCCGTACACCGTCGTCTCCACCGCCGTCATGTGGGGATACGGATATGGCCACAGCTCGCGCGACAGAAACTCGATCGAATGCTTCGTGAAGCGCGCCGACAGCTCCCACGACGCCGCGGTGGCTCGGAAAAAGGTGTGAATCGCGGTCGTGTCGGGACGGCCGTCGCCGTTGGCGTCACCGACGGCGGCGCGCGTCGCGTCCCACAGCCACCGATTCGACGCGCCCCAGGCGAAGTCGCGCACGCCGCGCGCGACGTACCGCCACTCCAGAGATCCGTCAGCGTCAGCGCGGGTGCGCTCGGCGTCACGCCGCCACACGATGTGCACCACACCGGTGTCGGTCCGCGTGCGCTCGAGGCGCGAGAGCGCCGAGTCGGTGAGCACCTCGCGCGGATTCTGAAGCTCACCGGTCGCCGTCACGAGCCAGCCGGGAGGAAGCGAGAGCGTCACGTCGTAGTCGGCGAAGCCGTAATAGAACTCGCCGTTGCCGAGGTACGGATCGGTTTGCCACCCGCTCACATCATCGTAGACGGCGACCATCGGATACCACTGGGCGATCATGAAGACCTCGCCATCCTGTCCCATGCGCGGCGCGCTGCCGGGAGGAACGCGGAATCCCCACAGAAATCCCAGCGCCACGGAGTCGCCGGGTGCCAGCGGACGAGCGAGTGGAATCCAGCCGATGGTCCCCTGAACGTCGTACCCACCATCGCCGCCGCGCGCGAGCTCGCGCCCGTCGACCGTCACCCGCTCCAGCCGCAGCCCGCCGGTGAGCGGCACGTTCTCGTTCTTCGGGGAGTTCGAGGCAAAGAGGTTCTGCAGCAGGTGGACGGCCACGCGCCGGAGCGTGTCGGGCGAACGGTTGTAATAGCGAACCGTGCCCTCTCCAGCGAGCTGGGCGCTGCGCGGGTCGAGTCGGGCGGCCAGACGATAGGATGCCCATTGCTGCCAGTAGCGCGGGCCCGGAGGGCCGGTGTCGGTGCGGGTGCCGCGAGTGATCGCTCGGGTGTACGCGCTGTCCACGGCGATGGCGACAATCGGCCCGCTGACGACCGTGGGTGCAGTGATCGCGCGCGAGCATGCGGCCGCGACCACGAGAAGAAACAGGGGGAGCGTGCGCATTCGTCTCGGAGGTGTGCGTTCGATACAAAGCTGCGTCCGGCGGTCTCAGAAGCAAGAACGGGGCGAGCCCTGAGGCCCGCCCCGCTCACGATCGTTCCCGGGAGTGCCGCTTACCCGAGATAGGACTCCAGCGCGCGCGCCCGCGACACATGACGGAGGCGGGAGAGCGCCTTTTCCTTGATCTGGCGCACCCGCTCGCGCGTGATGCCAAGGAGAGAGCCGATCTGCTCGAGCGTCATGGGCTCCTCGCCGTCGAGGCCAAAGTAGAGCCGCAGGATTTTCGCCTCGCGCTCCTTGAGTGAAGCGAGCGCTTCCTCGATCGACTCCGTCAGCGCCTTCTCGAACGTCTGTTCGTCGGGCGTGGGATTCAGATTGTCGGGAAGGTAGTCGAGGAGCTTGTTGTCCTCGCCTGGCGTGAGTGGGGCGTCGAGCGAGAGATGCGTCTGCGAGATCGAGATCGTCTTGGCGACCTCTTCCTCGGTGATGTCCATCCCGTCGGCGATCTCTTCGTGGGTGGGCTCGCGCCCCAGCTCCTGCAACAGGGCGTTGGCGCGCTTGCCGATGCGGTGCAGCGTGCCCGCGCGGTTGAGCGGAACGCGGACAATGCGCGACTGCTCGGCCAGCGCCTGCAGGATGGCCTGACGAATCCACCACACGGCGTACGAGATGAACTTGATCCCCTTGGTCTCATCGAACTTGTGGGCGGCCCGGATGAGCCCGAGGTTGCCTTCGTTGATGAGATCGGAGAGCGAGACGCCCTGATTCTGGTACTTCTTCGCGACCGACACGACGAAGCGGAGATTGGAGCGCACGAGCTTGTCGAGCGCCTCCTGATCGTTGACGCGGATGCGCTGTGCCAGCCGCACCTCTTCGTCGCGGGAAATCAGCGGGTAGATGCTGATGTCGCGGAGGTACTGGTCGAGCGACCCTTCCTCGTACGACGACTTCCTGTGTGTGGTCACTCCCATACGGGCACCGGCTCCTCGATGCGACCTGGCCGCGCGGGGGACGCGCGGTGTAACGGACGACGACTCCGGCCCCTCAGTGAACGCGTTCTCCAAGGCGCCGCCACCTGATGTTGGTGAGCCAGGGAAGTCGATGTGAGGGGTCACGCGAGTAACTGTAGTAGACGACGAACGGCTGGCCCTTCACCAGGCTGTCCGGCACGAAGCCCCAATAGCGGCTGTCGTACGAGTTGTCCCGGTTGTCGCCCAGCACGAAATAGCTCTTCTCAGGGACGACCAGCGGACCCCAGTTGTTACGCGATGGGTGGTATGGCGCGCCGCTCGCTGCAGCCTGTTTCACGAGGTGATTTCGCTGCCAGTCGAAGTCTTCACCCGAAGGATCCTCACCCGGGGCGGTGTGATCCACGTACTGCTCCTCCATCGCGCGCCCGTTCAGGCGCACCACGCCTTCGCGCATTTCGAGCGTATCGCCGGGCAGACCGATGAGCCGTTTCACGAAATTCTTGGACGGGTCCTTCGGCCACTCGAAGACGATGATGTCGCCGCGCTGGGGGCGCGCGATGGGCGGGAGGTGCGCGCTGGTGAACGGAATCTCGGCTCCGTAGACGGCCTTGTTCACGAGCAGGAAGTCGCCCACGAGGAGCGTACGCTCCATGCTCCCGGTCGGGATCTTGAACGCCTCGACCAGGAAGGTGCGAATGAGAAGAAACAGGACGATCGCCACGACGAGCGACTTGGCCCAGTCCACGAACATCCGCAGGCGCGAGCGCGGCCGATTGAGCTCGCGCAGAATCTGCCTGCGCTGCTCCTCGGTGATCTCGACGCGGTTGGGAGTCGTGTGGGGGTGGTCCGTCATCGCGAGCCGGCCTCGGCTAGACATGAATTCGACACCTGCAACCGCGCAGCCAACCGCTCGAGCGCGGGGTTCGCTCCGGAAGGGAGCCGAAGCGTCACGACGGTATGCCGTCCCGACGAGGCCTTGCCCATCTCGGAGATGACTACCCCTTCCGCCTGGAGGTCACGCCGCCGGCGCGACGTGAGACCGAGGATGCGACGCTCGTGTGCACGGCATGAGCCCGCATTTCCTTCGGTCGCGGCGACATCGCCGCGACGCTCCAGCGCGTCGACCACCCACTCGGAGAGCACCCGAACGATGTCACCGCGACGCACGGCGGACATAGGCTGGAATAAACCAACGGGATCGGAGCATTTCAATGGGATCGAGGGATCGAGGTGTCGAGGGACCGAGGGCGATCCGACCGGACCCAACGCGGCGCCCTCGATCCCTCGATCCCTCGACACCTCGATCCCCGTCAGTCCGGCGTCCCCAGGTAATTATCGATCTGCGCCCGCTGCAACGTGCCCGAGAAGTCGACGTATCCCACCTTCGTCTCGGAGTAGAACTCGTACACTTCCCATCCCCCCTCGCGGTGGCCGTTCCCTGTCTGCTTTACCCCGCCGAACGGCAAATGTGCTTCGGCCCCGATCGTGGGGGCGTTGACGTACGTGATGCCGTTGTCGAGCTCGCTCAGGGCCCTGAACGCGACCGACACGTCGCGGGTGTAGAGCGAAGACGACAGCCCGTACTTCACCCCGTTGTTGATGCGGAAGCCCTCGTCAGGCGTATCCACGCGAAGCACGGACAGCACGGGGCCGAAGATCTCCTCCTGCTCGATGCGCATGCCCTGCTCGACGCGGGCGAAGATCGTCGGCTCGAAGAAGTTGCCCTTGTCGAGCCCTTTCCCGGTCGCGCGACGACCGCCCATCAACAGATCGGCGCCCTCCGCGACACCGATGTCCACATAGCGCTCCACCTTCGTTACCGCGGCCTCGTTCACGAGGGGGCCCACGTCCGTTCCGTCCCGCCGCCCATCGCCGAGCGTCAGCGCGCGCGCCCGCTGCACCAGCCGACTGAGGAAATCGTCGTGAATCCCCGACTGGAGAATGAGCCGGCTCGTGGCGGTGCAGCGTTGCCCGGTGGTGCCGAAGGCGCCCCACAGCACGCCCTCGAGCGCCAGCTCCGCGTCCGCGTCATCCAGCACGATCATCGCGTTCTTGCCGCCCATCTCGAGCGACAGTCGCTTGTGGAGCCGACCGCAGGTCTCTCCAACGATTCGCCCGGTTTCAGTCGACCCGGTGAATGACACGAGCGACACGCCCGGGTGCCCCACGATCGCCGCACCCACCGTCTCGCCGGTGCCGTGGACGAGCTGAATGACCTCGGGAGGAAGCCCCGCCTCCAGCAGCACCTCGACGAACGCGGTCCCCGTGTGCGGCACATCCTCCGCCGGCTTGAACACGACCGCGTTCCCGCACAGGAGGGCGGGAAAAATCTTCCAGGTGGGAATCGCCAGCGGGAAGTTGAACGGCGTGATGATGCCGGCCACACCGATCGGGCGCCGGAAGCTCATCGCCCACTTGTCCCGCAGCTCGCTGGGCACGGTATGCCCGAACAGCCGCCGGCCCTCGGTGGCCGCATAATACGCCGTGTCGATCCCTTCCTGGACGTCGGCGCGGGTCTCAGTGAGCGGCTTCCCCATCTCACGGGTCATCAGATCGGCGATCTCGTCCTTGCGCCTGACGAGAATGTCGCCGGCGCGGCGGAGGACGTCGCCCCGCGCCGGTGCCGGTGTGCGGCGCCATCGCTCGAACCCCCGCTGCGCCGAGGCGACGGCCGCGTCCACGTCCGCGCGCGCCGAGAGCGGAAAGCGGCCGATGATGTCGGTGCGGTCGGCCGGGTTGACGTTGTCGAAGTACGCGCCCGTCGTGGGCTCGGCCCAGGAGCCTGCTATGAAATTCTTGAACAGCTTCATGGTCTCTTCGAGAAATGAGGAACGAGGATGGAGGCGTGAGGAATTCGATCGACGAGAAACCCGTAAAGCGATTTCCTCACTCCTCGGCCTTCATTCCTCGTTGGCCTGTTATTCACACTGCCACACGCTCGGGTGGTCGAGCGTCGGCTTTGCGTAGCCTGTCCGCGGCAGGATCTCCTGCGCACCCAGGATCGTGCCCCACACGATGATCAACAGCGACAACACGTGGGCCTTGCCGGCACGATGCCGCCACGCCCACACGGCGCTCCACGCACCCGCGCCGATGAGCACCGCGACGGCCAGCAGATACGCCATCAAGCCGAGGCCGCATCGCGCCTCGTAGGGCCAGAAGATCATGCCGATCCCCAGCGCGACCGACAGCAGCAGCCGCATCATGACGCCGAGCGTCGAGGTGCGCGACTGTTTCTCGACGATCTCCTGACGCTCGGGTGATGTCTTCGCGGCAGTCTTCGGAAACAGCTGCTCGTCGGACACCGACTCCAGCTGCTTGTCGATCTTGGCGAGCTCGCGATCCCAGTCTCTGTCAGCCATTCAGCCCTCGCGTCGCGCCACGGACGGTCCTGTCACGCTTCCTCCCTCGCCAATCCATAACGTTCGATCTTCTTGTAGAGATTCGACCGTGGCATGTCGAGCAGGCGGGCGGTCTCGGAGACGTTCCAGTTCGCCTCGCGGAGCTTGGCGAGGAGAAACGCCCGCTCGGCGGCATCCTTGAACTCTTCGAAGGTCCGGCACTCCACGAGCGACCCCAGGCTCGTCTGCTCGGCGGCGCGTTTTCCCACCAGCCGCTCCACATCCATCGCCGAAATACGCGGTCCGGACGCGAGGATGAGCAGGCGCTCGACGGTGTTGCGGAGCTCGCGGACGTTCCCGGGCCAATCGTATTCAGTGAGGCGCTGCACGGCGTCATCGCCGATGCCGCGGGGCGGAACGCCTTCCGCCCTCGTCAGGCGGTCGGCGAAATGCGCCACCAGCTGCGGAATGTCCTCGCGGCGGTCGCGCAAGGGCGGCACGCTCACCGGCACGACGTTCAGCCGGTAGTACAGGTCCTCGCGGAACTTGCCGTCGGCAATCTCGTGCTCGAGGTCCTTGTTCGTCGCCGCGATCACCCGCACGTCGACCGAGACGGGTTTGCTCCCGCCGATGCGCGTCACGACCCCATCCTCGAGCACGCGCAGCACCTTCGCCTGCGCAGCGAGACTCATGTCGCCGACCTCGTCGAGGAACAGCGTGCCGCGGTTCGCCAGCTCGAACTTGCCGGCGCGGTCCTGAATCGCCCCCGTGAACGAGCCCTTCATGTGGCCGAACAGCTCGCTCTCGATCAGCTCGCTCGGGATAGCGGCGCAGTTCACCTCGACGAACGGTCCCTCCACGCGCGGGGACAGGCGGTGCGTCGCGCGCGCGACCAGCTCCTTCCCCGTCCCGTTCTCTCCGGTGATCAGCACTCGCGCCGGAGAAGGCGCGACCTTCTCGATCTTGTCGAGCAGCGCCTTGATGGCGTAGGACCGCCCGACGATCTCGTATCGCGACTCGATCGTCTGCTTGAGTCGCGTGTTCTCCTCGGACAGCGACAGATGCTCGAGCGCATTCCTCAGCGTGACGAGAATGCGGTCGGTGTCGAGCGGCTTCTCGAGAAAGTCGTAGGCGCCGAGCTGCGTCGCCTCGACCGCCGTCTGAATGGTGCCGTGCCCGCTGATCATCACCACCACGGCGTTCGGATCACTCGCCCTCAATCGCTTGAGCGCCTCCAGTCCGTCGATGCCGGCCATCTTCACATCCATGAACACCAGCTGCGGCCGGAAGCGCTCGTAGTCGGTGATGGCGTCCACCGCGTTCCCCGCCGTCTTCACCTCGTATCCCTCGTACTCGAGCAGTTGGCCGAGCGCCTGACGAATGCCTTTCTCGTCGTCGACCACCAGGATGCGCCGGCTCATCGCGCCGTCGACTTGTAGAGCGTGACACGCCCGTCGCCAATCCGCACGTCGGCGACGAACGCAGGCACCTCGAGTGGCAGGCCGTCGTCAGCCAGCCCTGGCGGCCGAGAGCCGCGCGCCACGCGCTGGAGGAGTCGCGGGATCATTCGCGATGGCACCGACAGCTCGCGCAGGCGCAGCACCTTCACGCGATACTGCGCCAACCCGGGACGCACGAGATCGAGCGTGCCACCGAACTCGACGGGCTCGCGGTCTCCGAGCATGCTCGCCAGCGGTCCGAGCGCGCCCGATCCGCCGAAGTCGGTGAGCTTGACCAGCGCGCGCACGTGCAGGCGATCGTCGATCACGGCCGCCTCCAGATTCTGGGACGACGGCGGCAGCTGCTTCGACAGCTCATCGAAGATGTACGACGCGAGGTCGGCGCCACCGATGTTGGTGAACACCGGACCGGTCGAGCGCGACAACACCTGCACCGACGCGCGAGCGCGCGCCGCGCCTTCCGGCGTCAGCGCTTCCCACACCGGCGCTGCCGCCATCTCCGCCTCTCGCCGCGGCCGCTCCAGATACATCCAGATGGCCACGGCCATACCGGCGAGAAAGATCACCACCACGCACCCGAGCTTCCGCATACACCCCATTTACGAGTGGCCCAGTGGCACCGCGGCGAGCACGGTGTACCGAGGACCCGCCGATGACAGCTCGCTCTGCATCACGTCGATACTCCGAGCATCCACTGACGCGCGGTACCGGACGCTCACGGCCAGCCGCGCCAGCGCCGCCGCCTGCTCGGCGGTCACGTCGCGTTTCACGCGGCCCAACGTGAGGTGCGGACGGAACGCCCGCGCTTCGACGTCGTGGCCGAGTGCCTCGCAGGCGACCTCGAGATCATGGTGCAGCAGCTC
Organism: Gemmatimonadaceae bacterium; assembly: GCA_036556765.1. Lineage (GTDB taxonomy): Bacteria > Gemmatimonadota > Gemmatimonadetes > Gemmatimonadales > Gemmatimonadaceae > JAICNG01. Next base: position 13,622 of record DATBIU010000108.1, read on the forward strand.
GAGCTTCGGATCAGCAGTGATACCCATCCAATAGATCTTCGGTGCCCGAAGATGCGGAAAGGCGCCAACCCCTCCCACGTCGAGCCGCACCGGCTGGAAGCGCTTGGCGACGGCCGCGAGCGCGTCGCGGATCCCATCGACATCCTCCGCTCGCTGCTCGCCGAGGAACTTCATCGTCAGGTGAATGCAATCGGGCGCCACCCACGTCACCTGGCTCGCCGCCCCGCGGAGGGGCGCCGTCGACTGGTGAATCGCCTGGCGCTCGGTGTCGGGGAGATTAATCGCGATGAACAGCCGCACGGCCGGCGTCATCGACCACCTCGAGCGCAAGGTGCGTGAACCCGTTGCGCTCAGCGGCGCTCACCGCCAGGGACCGCAGCTCCTCGTCGCCCAGTCCGCCGTCCGCATCCATTCTCAACACCGCCAGCGAGCCGCGCACCTCGACGATCCCGTGAAGTCCGATCTCCGCCAGTGCACGTTCGAGCTTTTCCACGTTCATGCGGCGCTCACCTCGTTGAGAATGTTGAGCGAGCCGGATCGAAAGCCACGGAGGTCCACCGCCACGCGAGCGAATCCCGCCGCGCGTATCGCGGCGCCGATCATTCGCATCGGAACCGGCGCCAGCCACAGGGCGAGCATGTCACGCGACATCTCGACCCGAGCGAGTTCGCCATGATGCCGGACGCGCAGGTCCCCGCTGATGCCGAGCTCGCGAAGCGCGCGCTCGGCCTGCTCGACCTGTCGCAGCCGCTCGGCGGTCACCGAGAGGCCGTACTGCAGGCGCGACGACAGGCAGGGGGCAGACGGGCGCGACCAGGTGGGCAAGCCGCGTACGCGCGAGCGCTCGCGCACATCGCGCTTCGTCATCCCGACGTCGGCGAGCGGCGATCGCACTCCGTGCTCGCGGGCCGCGAGCATGCCGGGACGATGGCCGCGGACGTCGTCGGCATTCGTCCCGTCGATGACGACGGCGAGTCCACGCGCGCGCGCCAGCGGCGCGAGCTTGCCCCACAGCTCGGTCTTGCAGAAGTAACAACGGTTCGACGGGTTCGCGACGTACCGCGGATCGGCCATCTCGGCGGTGTCGACCTCTTCGACGCGTAGGCCGATCTGCGCGGCGACATCCCACGCCGTGCGCCACTGCTCCTCGGGATAGGATGCCGACCGGCCGATGACGGCCAGGATACGCTCCGCCCCCAACGCCTCCGTCGCAACGCTCGCGAGATAGGCGGAATCGACGCCTCCGCTGTAGCCGAGCAGCACGGAGCCCCGCTCCTCGAGCCAGGCGACGAGGGCGCGCTCCTTCTCATCGGCCGGCGGCGTCGCCGGCATCTCGCGGGGGGCGGACATGCTTCAACGTAACCGCGCCCCCGCGCAGTGGGGAGGGCGGCGGGTGACCCCGCTAACGGAGTTGCGCGCGCGCCTCGTGATCGAGCAGCCAGCGCTTGCGCTCAATGCCGCCACCGAAGCCTGTCAACGATCCGTCAGCCCCGATGACGCGATGGCAAGGGACGATGATCATGAGCGGGTTGCGGCCGTTCGCGGCGCCCACCGCGCGAACCGCCTTCGGATGGTCGATCCGTCGCGCGATCTCGGCATAGCTCGCGGTGTCGCCATATGGGATGGTGCGGAGAGAATCCCACACCCGGCGCTGAAATTCCGTCCCTCGCGGCTCGAGCGGCAGATCGAACTGCCGCAGACGCATGTCGAAATACGCGTCCAGCTGCTCCTGCGCGGTGGCGAGAACGGCGTCGGCCTCGGGGGGAACGTGCTCGCCGTCCTCGTCATCGTCGCGAACGATCCCGAGGTGGGTGAGTGCGGCGCCGTTGCTGGCGAGGACGAGCATCCCGATCGGGCTCGGTACGCGAGTGCGGACAATGAGGTCATTCATCGTGGCGATCATGACATCTTCTCCGAACGTGCCGCCCGCAAGGGCGGGCGGGAGGGTGATTGGTGTGACCGGCAAGATATCGCGTCGCGGCGCGGGCCGGCTGGCCATTTTCGGACGCGATCATGTCACCGCCTGGGCCGGCGTCGCCGAGGGCTGCTCGGCGGTGCCGCCCAGCCGAAACCGGAGCGCTTCGGCAATGTGCGGCGCGTGAATGCCGGGAGCTTCGTCGAGATCCGCGATCGTGCGCGCCACACGAACGGTGCGATGATAGCCGCGCGCCGTCAGCACCCCTCGCTCCGCGGCTTTCACCAGCAGACGGTGCCCATCCTCGGCGAGGCCGCCGTGCGCATCGAGCCACCGCCCCGGGGCGCGCGCGTTGCACTCGACACCTGACAAGCGCGCGAACCTCGCGCGCTGCACCAGCCGCGCGGCATCGACGCGCTGGCGCACCTCGCGCGATCGTTGAGCGCCTCGCGCACCGGCGAGCGAGCCGACCGCCACCGCGCGCACCTCGACGCGAAGGTCTACACGGTCGAGGAGCGGGCCCGACAGGCGCCCCCGATATCGCGCGACATCGCCAATGGCGCAGACGCAGGGCCGGCTCGCATCCCCCGCATACCCGCAAGGGCACGGGTTCATCGCGCCAACGAGGAGAACACGCGCGGGAAAGGCGACCGAATGGCCGGCCCTCGCGATGATGACGCGCCCGTCCTCGAGTGGCTGGCGCAGCGCCTCGAGAACGTGCCGACGAAACTCGAGCACCTCGTCGAGAAAGAGCACGCCATGGTGCGCGAGGCTCACCTCGCCTGGGCGGGGCGGGTTCCCTCCCCCGATGAGCCCGGCATCGGAGATGGTATGGTGCGGAGCGCGAAACGGCCCGCGCCTCACGAGAGCGCATCCCGACGCAAGCATCCCCGCCACGGAGTGTACCGCCGTGACCTCGAGTGCCTCGCCCTCGGTGAGTGCCGGCAGGATGCCGGGTAGCCGCCGCGCGAGCATCGTCTTGCCGGCTCCCGGCGGACCGGTGAGGAGCACGTTATGTCCGCCGGCGGCGGCGATCTCCAGCGCTCGCTTCGCGCTCTCCTGTCCCGCGACATCGCTCAGGTCATCGAGGTCGTCCGGAATGACCAGGCGCGGACGTGCCGGCGGCTCGCGAAGCACGCCGGCACGCAGCTCGTCGACGAGCGTGTGCAGCGTTTCGGGGGCCGCGAGGGCGACGTCGCCCACCAGCCCCGCCTCGGCGACGTTGGCGGGCGGAACGATCAACGCCCGCTGGCCGGTGCTCTTGGCGAGTCGGGCGACCGGCAGCGCCCCACGCACGGCACGGAGCGCTCCGTCCAGCCCGAGCTCGCCGAGGGCCATGACTCCCTCCAGGGAGGCCGCCGGGAGCTGGCCGGTGGAGACGAGAATGCCTAACGCGATCGGGAGATCGAATGCGGTTCCTTCCTTGCGTGTATCCGCCGGGGCCAGGTTCACGGTGATGCGGCGCGGAGGCAGCCGAAAGCCGGTATTCGCCAGCGCCGCCCCCACGCGCTCCCGGCTCTCCTTGACCGCGCCCGCGGGCAGCCCGACGATGGCGAACTGCGGGAGCCCGGGTGCGGCGTCGACCTCGACGGTGACTGAATACGCATCGATCCCGACGAGGGCGGCGGAGTGGACGGCGGCGAGCACGCCGTAGAATGCGTAGGCCCCCGCGTCTTCCCCCAATCGAATCCCCGCCGGGAGTTGCCGGACCGCGCCATGTGGTGACATCGTTGCCGCACGACAGCGTCGAGATGCCGTCTTGAATTGGAGGTGCCGATGAAATGGCTTCTGATAGGCGGCGCTGCGCTCGTCCTCATCATTGCGGCGATCGTGGTGATCGGCCTCCTCCTGCCGCGCGACCACGTCGCCAGCTCGACGGCGCGCATCGACGCGCCACCCGACAGCGTGTGGCACGCGCTCGCTGACGTCGGCGACTACGCGCGCTGGCGAGGCGATGTGAAGTCGGTCGATGTGCTCTCGACGGAGGGCGCGCTGCGATGGCGCGAGCACACCAGCGACGGCACCATCACGTACGAGCGCGTCGAGGAACAACGCCCGCGCCGGCTCGCGGCCCGCATCACCGATGAAACCCTCCCCTTCGGCGGAACGTGGACGTACGAGCTCGCTCCGGACGGGAACGCCACGCGCCTGACCATCACGGAGCGTGGGTTCGTGAGCAATCCGCTGTTCCGTTTCATGGCGCGCTTCGTCTTCGGCCACCACGCCACCCAGGAACGGTTCCTCCGGGCGCTCGGCCGGCGATTCGGCCACGATGTCGCGATTACGCGGGGCTGAAGCGGTCAGCCTCGCCGAGACCGCTCCGTCAACCCGGAGCCGGTGGGATTCGCGCTCGTCACCTCGATCGGAGTCGTCACGTCGCGATCGAGCGCGAGGGGAACGATCCAGCGAAGGTTGTCGATCACGTTGGCCGGCAGCACGCTCACAGGCGCGAGAAACACCTCCTGATCCTCGGCAGTTCTCGCATGGCGCGCGGCGGCGTCGAACGCCCGCACCACCCGCAACCGATACTCCGGGTCGTGCCAGACGAGGACCTCCTCCCACTCGGCGACGTCGACACCCGCTTCCTCCCGCACCTCCCGGCGCGCGGCGTCGACGAGCTGTTCGCCGTCGGCGATCTTCCCACCAAGGGCGTTGACGCGGCCAGCCTGCCACGCCGGGCGGGTCTTTCGCACGAGCACGACCTCCCCGCCGTCGGGGGTGAAGAGCAACGCGAGCACGTAGTCGAGCACGCGCTGCTCCACCGCTAGAACCCCACGGTCGCGGTGACGAAGAGCGCGCGGGGAGCGGTTACGAAGTAGTAGGGGCTCGTCCCGTCGGTGTAGCCGGCCGCGTAGAATCGGGCGCTTCCCAGGTTCATCACCTGGAGCGCGAGCTCGTGCCGTCCCACCCGCCACGCGAGCCCCGCGTCGAGAAGATGCGCCGATGGCGTCATGAACCGTTCGTCGCCCGTGTTGGCGAGAAAGCTGCGCCCCACGTAGCGGCCACCCAGCGACAGTGAGATCGTCCGCGTCATCTCCCAATCGACCGCATGATTGACGAGTACCGTCGGCGTCAGCAGCGGCTGGACATCGCGGTAGGTGGCGCCCGTCGCATCGTCGGTATACTCGTCGATGCGATTGCGGCTGAGCGTGGCGTTCGCCGACGCGGAGACGGTCGCGACGGGGCGCCAGGTGATATCGGCCTCGAGGCCGCGGCGATAGGAGGCTCGCACGTTCTTGCGCAACGGCAACCCGATGTAGCTCAGCTCGCCGACAGGCGTGATCTCGTTGCGGAATCGCATGTCGAACACGTTCACGTTCGCCGTCAACGACGACGTGCGCCACCGCACGCCGGCCTCGGCATCGTACACGCGCTCGGGGCGCACGCGCGACAACGGCCCAACGAACTCGATGTTGGTCGTGTCGACGTTGTCGAACCCCGCGAACATGTCGTTCCGCGTCGGCTCGCGACCATTCGAGCCGTAGGACGCGTACACCGTGGCGCGCCGCGACACGTCCCAGGTGAGGCCCACCTTGGGATTCACGAACGTCCACGCGATGTTGCGTCCTTCGATCCCCGACGCCGCGTCGGGGACGTACTCGAACTCCGGGTGCCGTACCTGCACATCGCCGTACAGCGTCACGTCGCCGAGCGCCATGGCTGCCTTGGCGAACGCGCTCTGCTCGCGCTTTCGACCGGTGTTGAGGTAGACGAGCGCGCCCAGGTCGGGGCGGATCGCCAGCGAGTGATCGCGATGGTAGGCGCTCGCGTGTACGCCAGCGTCGAGATCGAGCGCCCCCCTCCGAGCGCTCCACGTCGCCAGCGCGCCCGTCACGCGTGAGGCGAGCTGGAAGTTGTACATGTCCGGCGCAATGCGAACGTCGTAGTCTCCGCTGGCCCAGATCGTATAGGCGGTTGCCTGCATGGCCGCCTGCTCTCCAAGCACGCGTGTCCACGACGCGCTGGCGAAATGCTGCTGGAAATCGTCACGCTCATCGTCGCCGAGCGGGTTCGTCCGTGGATCGCGCTCGAGGTCGGCGAGCGGGACGGCGAGGTAGGCGAGCTCGTTGCGGGACCGGCCGCCGAAAGCCGTGACCTTCACGATGTCGCGCGCGCCGAAGTATGCGCCGTTCGCAAAATACGATTGGCCGGTGTTTCCCGAATGATGGCGGTAGCCCTCGGTCCGATGCGCCGAGGCACGAACGTAGCCGGCAAACCGCTCGGCCACGCGCCCGGACATCCACTCGGCGCTCCCGCGCGTCGTGCCGAACGAGCCGCGGCCGAGCTGCACCTCGCCCGCGCGCGTGCTACCGGCGAGCGCCATCGACTGGAAGTTGATCGCGCCGGCATAGGAGGCAGTGCCGTACGAGCTCGTGCCGACGCCGCGCTGGATCTGGACCGACTCCAGGCTGTTGCCGAAGTCGGGGAAGTTCGAGAAGTAGACGAACTGGTCCTCGGGATCGTTGAGGGGAACACCGTCGAGCGTGATGTTCACGCGCGTGTGATCGATCCCGCGGAGTCGCAGGTAGCTGTAGTTGGAGAATGCGCCCGCTTCGGCATACGAGGTGATCGACGGTTGCCCTGTGAGGAGGAGCGGCACGTCCTGACCCACATAGCGCCGCTCCACCTCCTCGCGGTCCATCGTGCGCTGCGGGATCGGCGCGGCCGCATCGCCGCGCAGAGCGGTCACGGTAACGCGCTCGAGCGAGGGCGCCGAGGGCTCGAGACGCACGAGGAGGGTCGTGTCACGCACCACGTCGTATTCCTGCGTGTGGTACCCGAGTCGGGTGAAGCGCACCCGCGAGGGCGCGGACAGCTCGAGCACGAAGCGCCCGGCGTCGTCGGTGAGCGTGCCTCCGCGCGCGGCGGCGGACGCGACGACCACGCCAGCGATCGGCTCTCCGGTGATGGCGTCGCGGACTTCGCCGCGCACGGTAACGACGGCGAGCACCAGAGCGAGAAAGAGCGTCACTGAATCGGCGATTCGAGGAAAGGGCGGTTCAGCGGCGCGCCGGACGCGCCGCGGCGGTCTCGGAAAGATAACGCGCGACGCTCGCTCCGCACCCGACCCTCGTCACGCGCGAGTGAGCAGCGCCTCCACCGCCGCGACCGCGCTCGCCTCGCGCGTCGCCCAGTCTCCGCGAATGATGACGTACGGCGCACCGTACCGCTGCAGCTGCGCGGTGAACGCGGCGTGAATCTCCGCGCGCGCATCCGCGCGGTCGCGCACCGGATCCGCGACCCAGGGCGCATCGATGTCGCAGAGCAGGTAGAGGTCGGCGAGGCGCTCGCGCGCGGCTGCGTCCACCCACGGTGGGCAGCTGCCGTAGTAGTGCTCGGCATACACCACGGTGCTCACGAGGTCGGTATCGAGAATGACCACGCCGCGCGCGCGGGTGAGCACCTCGTCCTCCAGACGCATTTGTCCGTGGGCGATCGGCTCGACGTCGGACGCGTCGAGAGGGGCCGCCTTGTGCATCGCGTACTCGCGCGAGAACTCGGGCACCCAGAGCGTGCGGAACTGCTCCGCGAGCCGGCGCGCGAGGGACGTCTTCCCGGTGGACTCCGATCCGGTCACCGTCACCCGTCGCACGCGGTCGCGCCTCACGCGAACGCCCGGCCCGGAGCGCTCTGCTCCCGTAACGACGCCCGCCATTGGCGCCAGCCCACGACCGCCAGCGCGCAGAACACGAGATAAAGCCCAGCGGTCAGCCACAGCGACGTGTAGATGAACATCGCGACATACGCCACGTCGGCCACGATCCAGACCAGCCAGCACTCCACGTACTTGCGCGTCATCATGTACTGCGCCACGAGGCTGGCCGCCGTGAGCGCGGAATCGGCGACCGGAAGCGCGGCGCCGGTCGTGCGGGCGAGGAGCGTCGAGATCGCGATCGTGCCGACGACGAAGCCGATCGCGAGGAGGGCCGCTTCACGCTTCGATACGCGTGAGACGCGCAGCATCCCGTGGTTGGCGCCGCCATGCAGCCAGTGCCACCATCCATACGCCGCCAGGACGACGTAGACCACCTGGAGCCCCATGTTCGCATAGAGCTCCGTGCGGTAGAAAATGATGATGTAGAGAGCGACGTTGATGATCCCCAGCGGCCAGTTCCACACGTTCTGCCGGGCGCTGAGAAACACGGACGCGATGCCGAACAGGACCGCGGCGGCTTCGAGAGGGGAAATCACTCGGGCAATGTATCGCGCCGCTGCGCTTCCGGGTCACCACGGAAGTCGTCAGGGGTCGACGTCAGAAGTGAGAAACGTTGCCGACCCCTGGCCCCTGACCCCCGGCCCTGCCGTCTCAGGACCCGTGCGGCAGCCGCTTTCGAACGTCCCGCGCTCCCCGCGCGACCCCGAACCCCACCGCCGCACCGAACAGCAGCGCGGAGCCGAATCCGACGAACGGCACGATCCAGACGATCGGCGTCGCCAGCGCGAGGGCGAGCCCGCCTGCGATGAACGGCGCGGCCGGCGAGTGCACGGCGTCGACGAACTGAAGACGGCGCTTCACGTAGAGGCGCGACTGGACGAAAGCCAACGCGGATACCACGACCGCGCTCACGGTGGCGAGTAGTTCGATCACGGGCGACTCCTGGTGAGAACGTTGATCCTGTCGACCGTACGCGCGCGTCCCAGCCCTCGTTTCACTCCGGGCGGCGAAGGAGGATTCGTACGACCGCTCCCCCGCCCGCGCTGCTCTCGATGCGAATCGTGCCACCCCACCCCTCGAGGAGTTGACGGCTGATGGCGAGCCCCAACCCGCTTCCGCTCGTTCGCGTCGAAAAGTGCGGCTCGAAGATGCGCGGCAGCACATCGGCGGCAATCCCATGGCCGTCATCCTCGACGTCGAGCCGCACGTGGTCGCGGTCGACGCTCACCCGCATCTCCACTTCACGCGCGCGGGCGAGTCGGGCGTTCTCGAGCAGGTTGATCAGGACCTCGCGGAGCTCGTCCTCACGCGCGAGTGCCATGACGGGTGAGTCGGCGCCGCTGGCACGCCACTCGATCGCGTCGCGGCCCATTCGCTCGAGCTCCACGACATCGCGCACCACCGCCGCGACGTCCGTGGGCTCCGCGGGGAGCCGCTCGGCCGGCGCGGTGCCGTAGCGGCTGAAGGTGCGCGCGATCTCATCCAGCCGGTCGATCTCGGCGAGGATGCGGCCGACGTTGCGATCGAGAATGTCGTCGAAGTCCGCTCGCGCGTCCGCGCGCGCGCGGCGCAGGTGCTGCACGCCCAATCGAATCGGCGTCAACGGGTTCTTGATCTCGTGCGCGACCTGACGTGCCATTTCCCCCCACGCCAGCACGCGTTGCGCGCGCGCGAGGTCGGTGACGTCATCCAGCGTGATGACGGCCCCTCCGACGCCGCCGGTCAGTCTCGTGAGCCGAACGTGCAGCTGCCGTTCGCCGAGCGTCTCGTCGAGCTCTTCCTCGTCGGCCGCGTGGTGGAGGAACGCGCGCACGCGAGTGACGAGCTGCTCGGGGGCGACATCCTCGAGCCGCGTCGCCGGGGGGATGGAGTGATCGAGCAGGGCGTCCGCCGCCGGATTCGCCAGGGTCACAATGAGCGACCGGTCCACGGCGATCACCCCGCTGGCGACGTTCCGCAGAATCGCCGCAATGCGGCGCTGGGTTTCCTCGAGCGCGGCCCGGCTCTCCCCGAGATCGGAGGCCATCCGGCGAAACGCGGAGAACACGGGCACGAACTCTTCCGGTGGCGCGCCCGCGAGCTGCGGCTCGCGGTCACCACCGGCAATCGCCAGCGCCGCTCCCTGAAGCGATCCGATCGGCTGCGCGAGCGAGCGCGCGGCCACTCCGCTCAGCCACAGCGCGCCCAGGGCACCGAGCACCGTCGCGAACATCACGAGGACGCCGAGGTCTCGTCGTCGCCGCTCCAGCAGCGCCTCGCCGCCGCGCGCCGGGGCGGCCAGCACATCCCGCTCGCTCGACAGGCCAGCGGCCAAGCGATACCCGACGAGCGTCGAGACCCCTCCGACCGACACCACCTCGCTCGCGCTGACCTCGCCTCCGAGACTGAGCGCCCGATGCACGTCGCGTGGCAGAAAGCGTCCGAACGCGGCCAGGGATTCGTGGAGTGCCGCACTGGCGCGGCGCAGCGCCCCGTCGCGATAAAGGAAAAGCGGCGTCTGCAGTCGGTCGCCGATCTCCTCGAGCTTCTCGAGGTCCTCCGCGGCCGCGCCGGCGCGCAGCGTCTCGCGCACGAGCAGCTCGCGCGACTGCCGCACTTCGTCCTGGAGGCGCCGGTAGCTCCAGAGCGCGAACACCCCGGCGGGAATCACGAAGAACAGAAACAGTGCGACGGTGAGGCGCGCGCGGTACGATCGCGACCAGCTTCGTCGGCGCGCGCGAAGCCAGCGTCCGAACGCGCCTCCGGGAATGACGCTGAGGGTCCACAGCCCGAGCAACAGCACGAGGTCGAACAAGACGACGAGCGTCCCGCGCTGCACCAGCAGGTCGAGCGGGCGCAGCTCGACCTCGATGTGCGCACGCGCCGGCCCGTTCGGCGTGGCGATGATCCGGTCGCCGTGCAGCTCGTTCGCGTCCCGCGACCAGTGCGTTTCGCCGGCCGGAGGTAGCGCGGTACGCGTGTCGACGTCGGTGAGCGCGAGCGAATAGGGCGGCTCCCCGCGCTCGCGCGGTGCCAGCCCGAGGAGCACGTAGAACGGGTCGTCGGGAATGAGACGCGTTCGCGGCTGGACGACGACGGCCGTGATCGTTCCGCCCTCGTGAGGCACGGCGAGGATCGTGTTCGTTCCGGGGGTGGAGGGAACCAGCCGCACCACGCGCGCGCCGCGACGGCGCGCATCGGTGACGACCGGCCCCACCTCCCGCTGGTCGACATCGGTCGGCGTGAGCGAGAGCACCGCGCCGGGAAATCCGTCCGGCAGCCAGCTCGAGAGCGACACCGGATATCCGGCCCCCGCGAGGTCCGAGCGAACGAACCGCCGCAACAGCTCCGCCTCGGTGAGGGCCGGGGGATTCGTCTCGATGGAGTCGGCCAGGCGCTCGAGCAACGCCACGGGGTATGGATCGGGCGTCGCGAGGTCACCGACGTCATCGTTCGCCAGGGCAACGCGCCCGCGCACACCGGCGCCCCACGTGAGCGTGGCCGACCCGAACGCCGCCACCGTCGCGGCGGTGACGATGAACGCCACGTGCCGGCGCGTGAGCGCGAGCGCGCCGATCGCGGCGATCCACAGGATGGGATACCACCCGGGCCACCGCCCTGGAGCATCCCACACGACCGGGCCGATGAGAGCGGCGAGCGCGGCGAGGGCCGGTGCGATCGCCGGGTGAAGTCCGCGGTTCGCGCCGAGCACCGCGCCGCCGGCCGCCGCGCCTCCCAGCAGCAGCGCCGCGGCGGCGAGGAACAGCGCGACCTGCCACGAGAGCCACAAGCCGAGCGTAATGCCCGATGTGGGCACGGTGACGCCGCGCGCCAAATCCCGAAGCAGGAAGGGCCCGAGCGACATCACCAGCGCCACGATCAGCATGCCCGCCATGCGCCACGTGGCACGCGCCCGTGCGCGCAATACCGTGAGGAGCGCCACCAGGACGATCGCGCTCGAGAGCGCGAGCGCGCCCACGCTGGCAGTGAATGGCCCCCCGAGCGTCGCCGAGTAGACGGTGGGGTCGAACAGCGAGGTGTCGCTCGAGAACGTGCCTAACGGGACCAATCCCACGCACGCGAGCGCGATGCCCAACGTCCCCAGCCGCCAGGCCAGCGTGCGGAGGCGGGCCCACGAGGCCGCGAGGAGGAGCACGATCGCACCGGCGAGCATGATCGCGCCCCGCTCGCGGGTGCGATCGAGGGCGATGAGCGCGGCCTCTCCCTGCGCCGGCACGCGGGGCCGCACGCGAAAGAGCGTGTCGCCCCCACGGCCCACGTACGGCGCGCTCTCCGCAAGCTCCCGAACGGTCGGCAACGCGAACTGAAATCCGTGCAGACTGGATCGCGCCGCCACCTGCTCGTCGACAGCCTGCGCTAGCCGGTCCGCCGGCGGCTCGGCATGAACGAGCGCGGCGGCCACGGCGCGCCGCTCACCCCGCTCGGCGGAGGCGTACAGGGTGACGTAGAACGGGGTGAAGATCACCCCGCCCGCGCCGGCGACGGAGTCGGTCCGTACGCGAGATCGGCCGGCCCACGCCAGTGGCCGCCCCCCATCGTACAACGCCACCGTGTGCGCGCCCTCATCGGCGACGAGGCGCTCGAGGTGCGCGAAGGCTTGCGCGGTGTCGACAGGCGCCTCGAGGGCCGTTTGCGCTCGCCGCGCCAACGCGCCTTCGATGCTGTCGAGCGTGCGATCGAGACGCTGGGCGCCGCGGCTGATCCGCTCACGACGGTAGCTCTCCCAATCGTGCTCGATCCGGCGCACCTCGCGCTGGGAGATCGCGCCCGCGACGCAGAACACCGCCAGCACGAGCACGGTCGCCACCCCCCACGAGCGGAGCCGGCGCGGCATGAACGCGAGCAGGACCCCCCCCAGCACGGTGGCGATGGCTGCCGGAGCGAGGTACCGTACGTCGGGCGTGCGGAGCCACAACGCTGCGGTCAGCAGCGCGACGGCCACCATCAACGTCCAGGCGCGCGCCGCGGCAATCCCCGTCAGGCGCGCCGGCCGTTCTGGCTGGACTTCCTCACCGATGGAAATGACCGTCCCCCTCCCCACCGCCGCGTCGACCCCGCGCCGGCTCAAAGAGATGACTCCCGCTCAGGTCGCGGCGATTCTCGCCGAGGATCCCCGACTCATCGTCCCGGTGGGAACATGCGAACAGCACGGCCCGCACCTGCCAATCGGCACCGCAACCATCATCGCCGAGCGTCTCGCCGATGACCTGTCGGCCGAGTATGGCGTGCTGCGCGCTCCAACGGTCGAATACGGGGTAAACGTCGTCACCGAACGGGCGTTCGCCGGGAATGCCTCCGTGCGCAAGAAGACGCTGCACCGTATGCTCAACGACCTGCTGGCGTCGTGGGAAGCGACGGGCTTCCGGGAGTTCATCCTGCTCACCGCCCACGAGCACGACCCCCACCAGGAAGCGTTGGCGACCGTGATCACATCGGTGGCCCGCGTTCGGGTGGTAGATATCTACGCGATTAACGTCGCCGACCTCCTCGAAGGGCAGGCGGAGCACATGCATGGTGACGAGGTCGATACATCCCTCTTGTTGTTTCTCGCGCCCGAGCTCGTACGCGTCGATCTGGCGCAGGATTATATGATGTCTCGCGAGTCGATGCGACGTTACCGGCGTGGTTCGCTGCGCGTCCCGAAAGGGAGTCCCGGATCGATCGGGAGGCCGTCGCTCGCCTCCCCGGCGAAGGGGCGGGCGCTGTACGAGCGCTTCCGTGAGCGTATCAGCGAACGGATCTTCCTCGCGCCGGCCCCCGAAGCCTGAACCGAGACCAGCCCGTGGGGTACTACACCATCATGCGTTATTTCATTGCGGGCATTGCGTTTCTGGGGCTCGCCCTTCCGACCGCCGCGCAGGTCGCGGTCGTCGACGAGGGAAGCTTCACCATCTCGCATAACGGGACTCGGATCGGCCGCGAGGAGTTCGCTATCCGGCGCACGCCGAACCCCGGCGGCGATGTCCTGGTCGCCAACGCGACGGTCGTCTACACCGACCGCCGCTTGTCGCCAGCGCTCCAGACCGATGCCGCCGGCGCGCCGCTCCGCTACCAGGTGGAGGTCAGCGTCGGCGCCGACGTGCAGGAGCGGCTCCAGGGGCGCGTGGGCCGCGGGCGCTTCAGCGCGCAGCTGCGCACCCCTCGCGGCGAGTCCGCGCGGGAGTACGTCGTCGCCGACGGCGCCCTGATTCTCGACGACGACGTGTTCCATCAGTACTACTTCCTCGCTCGCGCGGGGCGGACGGGCGCGGTACCCGTGGTCGTGCCCCGGCGCAACGTTCAAGTGACGATGCGCGTAGACAACGAGGGCGCCGATGCGGTGACCATCAACGGAGGCCGCATCGCCGCCACTCGTTATGTCATGACCGAGCCCGACGGCGCCACACGGCGGATCTGGGTCGACGCGCAGGGGCGCGTGCTCAAGGTCACGCTCGAGAGCCGCGGGATCACCGCGACCCGGGACGATCCTCCGCGCTGATCGCCAGCCCGGAGACGAAAAGCCCCGCTGCCGCGGGGCTTTTTCGTGTTTGCGATTTCACGGTCGCTGCTGAAACCCCTCGCGACGGCATCCCGTACGCTCAGACGTCCTTCCTCCGAGGTCCCCCCGATGCGATTCACCGTGCTCGTCGCGCTCGCGATCGGCAGCGCCCTTTTGCCCGTGCCCGCGGCCGCGCAGGCCGTCGACACGTCGCGAAGCGCCCTGCTCACGCTTGACGAGGCGATCGCGCTTGCCCAGCGCAACAACCCGCAGCACCTCCAGCTCGTCAACGATCGCCGCGCCGCCAGCGCCTCCGTCCGCGCGGCGTACGGCGCCCTGTTGCCGAGCGCGAGCTTGTCCTTAAGCGGGGAGTACCGCAAGGAAGGGTCGCAGCCCTTCCAGGGGCTGAACTTCAGCACCAGCTCCGACGTCTATCAGTCCTCGTACTGGCTCGGCCTGCAGTACGACATTGGGCCCGCGACGTTCATCACACCCAGGCTGGAGTCGGCACGCCGCGACGCGGTCGAAGCCGATATCGCCGGCTCGAGTCACACGCTGCGTGCGCTGGTGAAACAGGACTACCTCGCGGCGCTCAAGTCCGAGGCGCAGGCCATCCTTCAGGACACGCTGACGCGTACCGCCGAGGTGCAGCTCGAGCTCGCGCGCGCGCGCGCGGCCGTCGGCTCCGGCACGCAGCTCGACGTCACGCGGGCCGAGGTGGCGCTCGGCACGCAGCAGGTCGCCGCCTTGCGGGCGCGCAACACGGCCGAAGTCGACAAGCTGCGCCTGTTCGAGCGGATGGGCGTCGCACAGCCGCCCAATGTCCGGCTGACGTCGCAGTTCGCCGTCACGGCACCGAACATCTCGCTCGATGAGGTGATGGGGATCGCGCGCCAGGAGAATCCGTCGCTGCGGGCGTTCCGCTCGCGAGAGAAGGTGGCCTCGCTGGACGTGCGCCGCGCGCAGTCCCAATATCTCCCGACGCTCAGCCTCAGCACCGGCTGGGGCGGGTACACGCAGCAGTACACCAACGACCGCTTTCTGGTCGAGGGGCAGCGATCGCAGGTCCTCGAGGGACGCGCCGAGTGCTTCACGACCGACTCCATTCGCCAGGGGGCCGGCCTGAGCCCGATCACGGCCCTGTGCAACAGCCAATTCCAGTTCGGGCCGGCGGACGAGGAAGCGATTCGCCGCGAGAACGACCGGTTTCCCTTCGACTTCACGCGGCAGCCGTTCAGTGTCCAGGCGCGCGTCTCCCTCCCGCTGTTCGACGGGTTCGCACGCGAGCAGCGTGTGCAGGTTGCGCAGGCCACCCGCGATGATGCACGCTTTCAGGTCCGCCAGCACGAGCTGCGCCTGACGGCGGACGTGAGCGCGGCGTACTACACGCTCATCACCGCGGTGCGCGCGAGCGAGGTGCAGGAGCAGAACGCGGCCAAAGCGCGCGAGGAGCTGCGTCTCACCGAGGAACGCTATCGGGTGGGCGCGGCGACGTTCGTCGAGCTGGCGGAATCGCGGTCGAGCTTCGAGCGCGCCGAGCAGGACCGTATTGCAGCCATCTACGATTACCATCAGGCGTGGGCCGCGCTCGAGAACGCGGTCGGCCGCCCCCTTCGCTAAACGAGGATCACAATGAGCCGGAAGACCAAGTGGGGGATCGGGGTCGGGGTACTCCTGGTCGTGGGGACATGCGTCGGCGTGACCGCGTCGAAGCGGGGGAACAAGGCGACTGAAGTCCGCATGGAAGAAGTGGCGCGGCGCGATCTCGTGGCGTCGGTGACGGCCAGCGGGCAGGTGGAGCCGCGCACGAAGGTCGATCTCACCGCCGACATCAGCGGCCGGATCGTTCGCCTCGCGGTGAAAGAGGGGCAGCTCGTCTCACGGGGGCAGTTCCTCCTCGAGATCGATCCCGTTCAATACCAGGCCGGCGTCCAGCGCGCCGAGGCGGGGCTCGCCGCGGCGCGCGCGCAGGAGGCACAGGCGCGTGCAAACCTCGAGCAGGCCCGCAGCAACCTCGCGCGCTCCGAGGAAATCCGGAAATCGAATCCCACGCTCGTCTCCGCCGAGCAGCTCGAGCAGCTCAAGACGACGCTCGAGGTGAACGAGGCGCTCTACCAGTCGGCGCGCCATAACGTCGAGCAGTCGGCGGCGACGCTGCGCGATGCGCGGTCCAGCCTCGCCAAGACCGTGATTCTGGCGCCGATGGCGGGACGCGTCACGCGCCTGAACGTGGAGCTCGGCGAGACGGCCGTGCCCGGCACGTTCAACATGGACGCGGCCACCCTGCTGACGATCGCCGACATGAGCGTGCTGGAGACGAAGATCAAGGTCGACGAGACCGACGTCGCGCGTATCTCGCTTGGCGACTCGGCGATGGTCGAGATCGACGCCTTCCCCGACACGTCGTTCGTGGGGCGGGTGGTCGAGATCTCCAACAGCTCGATCAAGCTGGCCGCGGCGGGGCCGCAGGGCTCGGATCAGGCCGTGGACTATGAAGTCACCGTGCAGCTCATGAACCCGCCGTCGGAGACACGCCCCGACTTTTCGGCCACCGCGAAGATCATAACCGACACGCGAGCGAACGTGCTGGCCGTGCCGATCATCGCGCTCACCGTGCGCGAGCACGAGACGTCGAAGTCGAGCGATTCGGCGGCCATTGCGCTGGGCCGGGAGCCGGCGAAGCAGGTGGGGCAGCGGGATGTCGAGGGCGTGTTCATCGTCGGCGCGGACAACAAGGTGTCGTTCCGACCGGTGCGCGTCGGCATCGCCGGCGAGGAGTACTTCGAGGTGATCGACGGCCTGCAGCCGGGCGAGAAGATCGTCGCCGGGAGCTACCAGGCCATTCGCGAGCTCAAGGACGGCGCGGCGGTGCGTGAGGCGAAGGCCGACGAGAAGAAGCCAGCCGAGGGAGCCAAAGCGTGAGCACGCACTACGACACGCCGGTCAGCAGCACCGCCGAGCGCGAAGCGGTCATTCGCAACGCTGGCCTCGCGCCGGAGGAAGATTGGGTCATCGTCACGCGCGGCATTCAGCGCGACTACGACATGGGGGGCGAGGTCGTCCACGCCCTCCGGGGCGTAGACCTCGCCATCCGACGCAACGAGTACGTCGCGATCATGGGACCGTCGGGCTCGGGCAAGTCGACGCTCATGAACCTGATTGGATGCCTCGATACGCCCACGGCGGGAGAGTACTGGCTGAACGGGATGCTGGTCTCGGACATGAGTGACGATGAGCTCGCGCGCGTCCGGAACCGGGAGATCGGCTTCGTCTTCCAGACCTTCAATCTCCTTCCCCGGGCGACGGCGCTCCACAACGTCGAGCTTCCGCTCGTGTATGCGGGGATTCCCTCGCAGGAGCGGAAACGTCGAGCGACGGCGGCGCTCGAGCGCGTGCAGCTTGGCGACCGGGCGCATCACCGTCCCAACGAGCTGTCGGGCGGTCAGCGACAGCGTGTCGCAATCGCGCGCGCGCTCGTCAACGAGCCCGCCATTCTGCTCGCCGATGAGCCGACCGGGAATCTGGATTCGGGGACGTCGGCGGAGATCATGCGGGTGTTCGAGTCGCTGGCCACGGAAGGCCAGACGGTGATCATGGTGACGCACGAGGCGGACATCGCCGCGCACGCCAGCCGCATCGTGGTGCTGCGCGACGGGCGCATTTCATCGGACGAGCGCCGCGACACCTTCGCCGCGCGCGTCGCCCTCGCTCAAGCGGCGCACTGACGTGTCATTCCTCGAAGCCATCCGCCTCGCGCTGTCGCAGATCCGGGCGCACAAGCTGAAGAGCTTCTTCACGCTCCTCGGCGTCACGATCGGCGTGATGTTCCTCATCGCGGTCGTCGCGGTGATCAACGGCATGGGCCGGTACATGGAGGAGGAATTCGCCGGCAAGCTGATGGGCGTGAACACCTTCACCCTGCGGCACCGTCCGTACTTCGAGATGAACACGACGGACGAGGAGTGGCGGTCGTACGCGCGACGGCAGCGCATCATGCGGCACGACGTGGAGCCGGTGGTCGCCGCTCTCCCGCCCGACATCCTATGGGCGATCGAGAGCCGCGACAACATCCCCGTCTCCACCAAGGACATGCGGCCGCGCGATGTCGAGGCGTTCGCCGTCGACGGCCAGTTCTTCGAGATCCGGAGCCTGAACGCCGCGACCGGCCGGCTGATCGCGCCGCACGAGTTCGCGATGGGGGCGAAGGTCGTGGTCATCGGCCAGGATGTGAAGAAACGGTTCTTCCCCACCACCGAGGCGCTGGGCCGCGAGCTGCGGATCGGCGGCGTGCCGTATCGCATCATCGGCGTCATGGAGGAACAGGGCTCCGTCTTCGGCCTGTCGGTGGACAAGTTCGTCGTCGCGCCGATGAACTCGCCCATGGCGCGACTGCTCAATCGCCGGTTCGGCGTGATCGACGGCATCATCCTCAAGTCGAACTCGATGCTGGGGATGCAGGAGGGGATGGAGCGCGTGCGCCAGGTCATGCGCGGGCGGCACAAGCTCCGCCCGTCCCAGCCCGACGATTTCTCCATTGAGACGACGGAGTCGGCGCTCACCTTCTGGGCGAAGATCGAGAACATCCTCGTGATGGCGGGCGTGGTGCTGCCAGCCCTCGGGCTGCTCGTGGGCGCCATCGTCATCATGAACATCATGCTGGTGGCCGTTGCTCAGCGCACCCGTGAAATCGGCATACGCAAGTCGCTGGGAGCACGCCGGCGAGACATCCTCTCGCAGTTCCTCGTGGAGGCGGCGACGCTCAGCACCATCGGGGCGGCGTTCGGCATTCTGCTCGGAATGGGGCTGGCGGCGATCGTCGAGCAGGCGAGCCCGATGCCGGCGAGCGTCGCCCCGTGGTCGGTCGTCACGGCCGTCATCCTCGGCGCCGGGGTCGGCATCATCTCCGGCATGTATCCGGCCGCGCGCGCCGCGCGGCTCGATCCGATCGTCGCGCTGCGACAGGAGCTGTGATGAGCATCTCCGCTCGCATCTTCAGCCTGCTCGAGGGTGTCGGCATCGCGTTCGACTCCATCCGGTCGAACAAGGTGCGTGCCGCCCTCACGATTCTCGGCGTCGCCATCGGCGTCTTCACCGTCGTTGCCATTTCGGCCGCCATTTACGGAATCAATCGCAGCGTCGCTCGCGACTTCGAGGCGGCGGGACCGACGTCGTTCTTCATCTACAAGTTCCCCATCGACTTCAACGTCTGCGACGGGACCGACGAGACCTGCCCCTGGATCCACTTCCCGCCGCTCACCACCGAGGAGGGGGATGCGCTCGCCCGCCTCCCCAACATTCGCGGCGTCACGACCCACGTGGGCACGTCGGCGACGTTCAAGTACAAGGACCGGCAGCTCAAGGGCGGGCTCCTCGACTTGTACACGCCTGGATGGACCGACGTCGATGGGGGCGACATCTCGCCGGGACGCAGCTTCACCTACGCCGAGAACGAGACTGGCGCGCGCGTCGTCATCATCAACGACCTGATGGCGGAGCGACTGTTCGGCGAGTCGGACCCGATCGGGAAGTTCGTCACGATCAACCGACAGCATTTCCGGGTGATCGGGCTCTACCACTACAAGGCGAGCTTCCTCGGAACGCCCGGGCGGGAAGGCGGTGACCGGCCGCGCGCGATCGTGCCGTTCGAATCGGGCCGGCGCCACCTGTCGGTATGGACACGCTGGGCCGACATGACCGTGAAGCCCGTGGACGGGGTGGCCCGCGACGTCGCGATGGACGACGTGATCGCGCGGCTGCGGTCGATTCGGGGGCTGGGCCCGGCGGAGGAAAACACCTTCTTCGTCACGCCCCAGGAGAAGCTGTTCGAGTTCTGGAACAAGCTGACCGGCGTGTTCTTCATCGTCATGTTCGTGCTGTCCGCGATCGGCCTGATCGTGGGGGGCGTGGGCGTGATCGCGATCATGATGATCAGCGTCACCGAGCGCACCCGGGAGATCGGGGTGCGCAAGGCGCTGGGGGCGACGCGCCTCACGATCATGTGGCAGTTCCTGGTCGAGGCCATCACGCTCACCGGCGTGGGCGCCGCGGTGGGGCTCGCGATGGGAGCGGTGGTGACCTGGCTCGTGCGCAGCAACACGCCAATCGAGGCGGCGATGACCCCGTTCTGGATCGCCGTCGCGGTCGCGGGAAGCGCCGCCACCGGCATCCTCTTCGGCATCCTGCCGGCCATGCGCGCGGCCCGGTTGGACCCGGTGGAGGCGCTGAGGTACGAGTGACTTCGGAGGGATCGCGAGATCGAGGGGTCGGGGGATCAAGAGGGAACTTCAAGTGCACGCCATAACTCTCTGGCCACGCTGAAGTTCCCCTTCGGTCCCTCGACCTCTTTGACACCTCCGATCCGCCGGTTTCCCGTGACCGCCGCCCCGCTCATCCAGTCCTCACCGTATGAGCGAGAGCGTCCCCCGCAACAAGCTTCCAGTCACCCACCGGACGGTCACGAAGGCGACGTCATCGTTCGCAAAAACGGTGTCGACACTCGCCGCGCTCGTCTCGGTGTTGTCGTTCGCGCGCGCGTACGGGGTGATCGGCGATGACGCCGCGCACCTCACCGTCGGTGACATCGGCGCCGTGTGGGTTGGCATCTCCCCGAGCGCGGATACGGCCGACGCCCTGAACGACACGCTGCAGCTCACGGCGACGATCAAGGACAAGAGCGGCAGCGCACTAGTCGGCGCATCGCTCAAGTGGATCAGCGACCATCCCGAGATCGCGTCCGTCACCGCGAGCGGCGGGGTCATCGCGCATGCCCCCGGAGTCACGACGATCACCGCGACCGTCGGCGGGCTGGTGGCGCGGTCGCGTGTCGTGGTTCGACCGTACGTGGCCAGCGTTCGGGTCGCCGGCGACAGCGACATCATCATGCGCGACAGCGAGGTGCGCGCGATCTCGGCGCGTGGCGTCGATCGGCGGGGCTACGTCATCCCAGGCCTGTTCGCGAAATGGCGAACGACCGACAGCGCGATCGTCGCCATCGACTCGAATGGCCTCTCGAGGGCGATGCGTCCCGGGCGGGCGATTCTCGAAGCGACGATCGATGGCGTGCGCACTCAGGCGCCGGTCACCGTCATTCCCACCCCCTTCGCCGTGCGCGTGGCATCCGGCGACAACCAGCGGGCGCCGGCGCGCGCCGCGCTCCCGCTGCCCATCGTCGTTCGCGTCGTCTCCCGCCATGGCCTCCCGATTCCCCGGGCGAAGGTCCGATTTCGGCTCGAGGGCGGTGAGGGAGCCGCGGAGCCCGACACGGCCATCACCGACGCCGACGGACGCGCTCAGACGGTGTGGCGAATGGGCCCGCTCCCCGGCTCGCGCCGGTTGCTCGTTCTGGCGGAGGGTATCGATAGCGCTCTCGCGGTCACCGCCGATGCGGAGCCGATCGCGGCGGAGACCCGCATCGTCGCGCTGGATACCGGCCAGCTCGCTGACATCGGCGCGAAGCTCGCCCGGCCCGTCGCTATCCGCGTGACCGACACCACCGGCCGCCCACTCACCGACGTTCCCGTCACCTGGGTCGCGCTCGACGGCGGAACGCTCGCCCCGCTTGCGCCTCGCACCGACTCGCTCGGCGAAGCACGCGTGGAATGGACGCTCTCCAATCGCGCCGGAAGACAGCGCGTGAGAGCGCAGGTGGGGACGACGCGTGCCGTCCCGCCCGTCGTCATCGCCGCGTCGGCGAAACCCGGCACCGCCTCGACGGCGTGGATCGTGGGGGGCAATACGCAGACCGGCACGGTGGGGGCGGCGCTGGCGAAAAAGGTCGCGATCAAGGTGCTCGATCATGCTGGCAACGCTGTGCCCAGCGCCGTCGTGTACTTCGCTCCCGTGCAGGGCTCGGTCGCCGACTCCGCGATCATGGCCGACACGGCCGGCATCGCGCGCGCGGCCTGGACACTCGACCGGGAGCCGGGGCCGCACACGATGTCGGTACGTGTGGAAGGCATCTCCCGCCCACTGATCGTGAGCGCGACCGCGCGACCGGGCACGGCCTCGGCTATCGAGCTGACGCCGAAGCAGGCCGTCGGCACGCCTGGCAAGCTCCTTGGAAACGGCGTGGAAGTCCGCGTCACGGACGAGTTCGGCAACGTCGTGAAGGGAGCCACGGTCACGTTCAAGGCGACGGCGGGCGCGTTGTCGCCCGCGCGGGTGGTCACCGACGAAAAGGGACGCGCTCGCACGCGGTGGACCCTGGGGCGCGATGCGGTCGAGCAATCGCTCGTTGCGCGAGTGATCGGCAGTGGGGCGAGCGCGACGCTGGCAGCACGCGTGTCCCTTCCCGCGACCAGGCAGGCGCCGGCCAAGACGGCGGCGAAGACGCCGGCCAAGCCGCCCGCGCGCTCGAGCACCAAGCCAAAGCAGAAGACGCGCTAGCGCCAGGCGCAAGTCCTTGTGACACGATTGGCGAGCGCCGATCGTTGACACAACGATGCGCTACGCGGACGTCATCAAGGTCGCGCTCACCCAGCTGCGCGCGAACGCGCTGAGGTCGTTCTTCACGACGCTCGGCATCGTCGTCTCGGTCGCATTTCTCGTCGCCGTCGTGGCGATCATCCAGGGGATGAACGCGTACGTCCGCGAGAACATCGCCGACGCGATCATCGGCGCGAATGCCTTTCAGGTGAGGCGCATCCCCATCCGCGTCGGGTTCTTCGACGACGAGGAGTGGAAGCGCATCCAGCGCCGCCCCCGCGTAACCGCTGACGACGCTCGCACCGTGGCGGCCGCCCTGCCCCACGCCGTCGCCGTGGGAATGACGTCGGGTTGGCCCACGCCGCAGGCCGATGTCGAATGGCGCGATCGAGCCGTCGGGGATGTGCTCATCTTCGGCGTGACGCCCCCGTACCAGGTGGTGCAGGATTACCGGTTCGCCGACGGCCGCCCCCTCACCGAGGTCGACGTGCGCGAGCGCCGGCCGGTGGTCGTCCTCGGCTGGGACATCGCCGATCGCCTCTTCGAAGGCGCGGAGGCCGTCGGTCGGTACGTGCGCATCCGGGGCCAGCGCTTCGAGGTGGTGGGCGTGGTCGAGAAGAAGGGCCGCGTGCTCGGCCAATCGTTCGACGGCTTCGTCATGCTTCCGCTCAGCTCCTTCGAGGCCCTGTACGGCCGGCGGCAAACGACGACCGTATCGGTGAAGATGGCCGAGGCGGCCGACGTCGCGGGCGGAATGCAGCGTGCCGAGGAGGCAATGCGCATCGCGCACGGCCTGCGGCCCGGCGAGGACAACGACTTCTCGGTGGAGACCGCCGACGCCCTCGTCGATTTCTGGAAGCGCCTCACGCGGGTGCTGTTCAGCGCGATTCCGGCCGTCGTCGCCATCGGCATCGTCGTCGGCGGCATCGTCATCATGAACATCATGTTGATGGCGGTGAACGAGCGCACGCGAGAAATCGGCATTCGCAAATCGGTGGGCGCGCGATCGCGCGACATCAGCCGCCAGTTCCTCGCCGAGGCGGTGGCGCTCGCGACCTTGGGGGGGATTGGCGGTGTGGCCGCGGGGTGGGCGTTCGCGCAGCTGGTGGCGGCGGTCTCTCCCCTGCCCGCCCGCGTGACCTGGTGGTCGGTGGCGGTCGCGCTCGCGCTCGGCGCCGGTGTGGGCGTGCTATTCGGTGTGTACCCCGCGTCGCGTGCGGCCCGGCTCAACCCCATCGTCGCGTTGCGCGCCGAATGAGGTCCGTTCGGGGAGCGTTCAGCACCGTGCGCGCCGACACGCTCGCCGAGAACATCGGCATCGCGCTCGATACGCTGCGCGCCAACAAGCTTCGCTCGAGCCTCACCGTCCTCGGCGTCGTGATCGGCGTGTCGACGGTGATGGCAATGGCCGCCATCGTCCAGGGTATTCGCGAGCAGATCGTCCATACGATCGAGATCGCGGGGCCGACGACGTTCTACGTCATCAAGTATTTCTCGCAGACGCCGCTCAACCCGGATCAGCTCCCCAAGGAAGTGCGCATCCGGCCCGACCTTTCCGTGCGCGAAGCGGAACGGATCGCGCGGCTGCCGGAGGTGGACTACGCGGCGATCTGGGCGCAGCTGTTCGGGCGCCTGGAGTATCGCGGGGCGCGCACGCAGACGATCACGTTCTTCGGCGCGGACGAGCGGTACCAGGAGGTCCAGGGAGGTGAGCTCGTTCGAGGGCGGTGGTTCACGCCAGCCGAGCTGGCGAGCGGCGCGTCGGTGGTGGTACTCGATGAGGGGATGGCGCAGCGCATTTTTGGCTACGTCGATCCGTTAGGCGCGCGGGTGCAGGTCGCCGGTCGCCCCGCCGAGGTGATCGGGCTCTACGTGCCCCCGGAGAACATCTTCGCCCCGCCGGGGCAGGAAGTCGGCGCCATCATCCCGTTCAGGCTGGCGGACCACCAGTACACGATCGACAAGACGAATGCGCTCTGGATCGTCGTGAAGCCGCGGCCCGGGGTGAGCGTCGCCGAGGCCCAGGATGCGGTGACCGTTGCGCTGCGCAACGTACGGAACCTGCGGCCGGGCGAGGCGAACACGTTCGACATGATCACGCAGGATCAGATCCTCGACACGTTCAACAAGCTCACCGGCGTCTTCTTTCTGGTGATGATCGTGCTATCGAGCGTGGCGCTCCTCGTCGGTGGCATTGGTGTCATGGCGATCATGATGGTCTCGGTCACCGATCGCACGCGCGAGATCGGCGTGCGCAAGGCGCTCGGCGCCACGCGGCGCGACATCCTGGTGCAATTCCTGATCGAGGCGGCCACACTCACCGGCATCGGCGGCGCGATCGGCATCGTCTTCGGTCTCGTCTTCGGCACGCTCATCACCCGGGTGATGGACATCGAGGCGGAGGTGCCGATCTGGTCCGCCGCCGTCGCCGCGACGGTGTCGATCGCGATCGGGATCGTCTTTGGGATGCTGCCCGCGAACCGGGCGGCGCGTTTGGAGCCGGTGGAGGCACTTCGCTATGAATGAGCGATGAGGACTGAGGAGTGAGGAATTCGATTGGATGAGAACCAGCCAAATCAGTTCCCTCACTCCTCAGTCCTCATTCCTCATTCCTGAACCGGCGCCTATCTTCCCCTCCCATGTCGGTCGACATTCTCGCCATCGCCGCGCACCGGGATGACGTCGAGCTCACCTGTGGCGGGACGCTGCTGGCGGCGGCGGCCCGCGGGCGGCGCACGGCGATCATCGACCTCACCGCGGGTGAGGCCGGCACGCGCGGGTCGGCCGACGTGCGCGCGCGCGAGGCCGAGCGCGCGGCGGAAGTGCTGGGGGTGAGCGCACGCGAGAACCTCGGATTCCCCGATGCGGGGCTCGTGAATACGCCACAGACGCGCGCGACGGTGGCCGTCGCGATCCGGCGGCTTCGTCCACGGATCGTCATCGCGCCGGCGGCGCACGGCCGCCATCCCGACCACCGCGTCGCCGCCGAGCTCGTGCGCGACGCGTGCTTCGTCGCGGGGCTGACGAAGGTGGAACCCTCGGTTCCGCCGCATCGGCCGTTCAAGGTCCTGCACACGCTCACCTATCGCGAGGATGCCGTGAAGCCGACGTTCATCGTCGACATCAGCGATGTCTTCGAGCGAAAGCTCGAGGCGATTCGCTGTTACGGCTCGCAGTTCGAGGGTGTCACCCAGGCGGGCGAGGTGTATCCGAATGGCGACCCGCTGCTCGACATCGTGCGACACCAGGCCGCGCACTACGGCTCGCAGATTCGCACCCGGTACGGTGAGCCCTTCTTCACCCACGAAACGATGCGCGTCGACGACGTCGCCGCGCTCGAGGTGTCCACGTTTTGAGCGATCACCCTCCGGCCGCCGCGAGCGGCGACCTCACGTACCCGTCGTATCTCGCGCTCGACGAGCTGCTGGCGCTTCAACGTCCGCGCTCGAGCCCGGAGCATCCGGATGAGCTGCTGTTCATCGTCGTGCATCAGGCGAGCGAGCTGTGGTTCAAGGTGCTGCTCCACGAGCTGGAAGCGCTCGTCAGTCAGCTCGACCGCGGTGACGTCCTGGCGAGCGTGTTCGCCCTCAAGCGCATCAACGCGCTGATGAGCATCGTCACGGCACAGCTGTCGGCGCTCGACACCCTCCCGCCGCACCGCTTCGCCGAGTTCCGGGGCTACCTTGGCTCGTCGAGCGGATCGCAGAGCGCACAGTTCCGGGCACTGGAGGCCGCGTCTGGCCTGCGCGAGCCGCATTTCCTTGCGGCGCTCGCCGAGCACGGGGAGCCACCCGCGCTGGTGAAGAAGTGGTTGGCACGGCCGACGCTCCAGCAGCTCTTCGACAACGTGCTCGACCGTCACGGTGTCACCCTCGAGGCGGTCTACCAGGATCCTGCGCAGTCCCCACTGTTGATGCTCGCCGAGAGCCTGCTCGAGTACGAGCAGTCCTTCGCGCTGTGGCGCTACCTGCACGTCCAGCTCGTCGAGCGCATCATCGGGCCGCTCACCGGCGGTACCGGCGGAACGCTGGGAGCGAAGTACCTGCAGCGCACGGTGGCGCAGCGATTCTTCCCGAAGCTGTGGGAGGTGCGGGCGCGGTTCTTCGGATCCGAGACCGGGGCTCCGTCGCGGTGACGGAGCGGGACATCTCGATCCCGATGGGGCCGAACACGCGAGAATGGCCGGGTGACCAGCCCTTCTCGTGCGGCTGGACGATGACGCTCGCCGGCGGCGGGAGTGTGAACCTCTCGGCGATCACGACGAGCCCTCACGTGGGAACGCACGCCGATGCCCCGCTGCACGTCCACGATGGGTGGCTCGCCTCGCATCAGCTGCCGCTGGCGGCCTTCGCGGGACGCGCGATCGTCTGTTCCGTGGACTCGTCGATCGACACGGTTGAGCCGGAGGATCTGAGAACACTTCCCTCACGCGGTGCCGTCGAGCGGTTGCTGTTGCGGACGCAATGCTCGGTCGCCGGCGGGACCTTTCCGGAGCGGTGGCCCGTGCTCTCGGTGAACACGGTGCAGGTACTGCTCACCCGCGGCCTCAGGCTGTTAGGCGTCGACACGCCCTCCGTGGACGGCAGGCACAGCAAGACCCTCGACGTGCACAAGGCGTTGTTCGGCGGCGGGGCGTTCAACCTCGAGAACCTGGACCTCCGTGCCATCGAGGACGGGGAATACCAGCTGGTGGCCTATCCGATCCTCCTCGAGGGCGTCGACGCCGCCCCGGTGCGAGCCGTGCTAAAAGACAAGCGTGAGGAATGAGGAGTGAGGAGTGAGGAAGTCCGCGAGGTGATGCGCGGAGCGCTCGCCTCGATCGGCGCGCTTGGCGTGTGGCTTCTTCTTATCCCGGCGCTTGTCGCCGCGCAGGATGCCGGCGGCGTCGTCGCCGGACGCGTCATGGCCCGCGCCGACAGCGCGTCGATCGCTCCAGCCAGCGGCGCCGCGATCTCCATCGTCGGGACGACGCTCGGGACCACGACCCGCGCCGATGGTCGGTTCGTGCTCGAGCGCCTCCCCTCCGGCCCCGCGACGGTGCGCGTGCGGCTCCTCGGCTACCGCGTGGTCGAGCGCCCGGTCGTCGCGCGCGCCGGTGATACCCTTCGGCTCGACGTGACCCTCGAGCGGGAGGCGCAACTCCTCTCTCCGGTTCGCGTCGATGCTGCCTCACCCGATGTCGAGGCATTCGTGTCGAAGCCTAACGTGGCCACCCTGGCCGTGGACGCGGCCGCGATGAAAGGGGTACCGGGCGTGGGCGAGCCGGACGTCGCTCGCGTGGTTCAGCTGCTGCCGGGCGTGGTCGCGCGCAACGACTTCAACACGGGGCTCAACGTCCGCGGAGGCGAGGCCGACCAGAATCTGATTCTCCTCGATGGCCATCCCATCTACAACCCGTTTCACCTCGGCGGGCTGTTCAGCACGTTCATGGACGCGACGGTGGGTGGTATCGAGCTGATGACGGGGGCGTTCCCCGCGCGCTACGGCGGCCGCCTCTCGAGCGTGCTCGACGTGCAGTCGGCGGATGACGCGCGGCCTGGTGTGCATGCGTCAGCCGATCTGTCGGTCATTGGCGCGACCGCGCGAATGGCCGGCGCGTTCGCTCGAGAGCGCGGCGCCTGGAGCGTGGCGGCCAGGCGAACCTACGCCGACGCGGTGACGTCGATGTTCACCAAGGACATCTTCCCGTATCATTTTCGCGATTTCCATGCGCGGGGCACCTACGCCGCGGGTGGCGGCCTCCGCCTGACCGTCACCGCCTACGCCGGAAAGGACGTCGTCGACGCGAACCTGGCCGAATTCCAGAGCGATTCCGCTCCGTCCCGAGCAAGCGAAGGTCGGTGGGCGTTCGACTGGGGAAACCGGGTCCTCGGCGCAACGATCACGAAGGAGCTCGGCGAGAACACGACGCTCGAGCAGCGCGTCTCTACCTCACGATTCTCGACGCTCCTCGACGTGGGTGATGGAGCGTTCGCTCAGCGGAACGCGGTGAGTGACATCCGGCTCGCCGGCTCGCTGACCGCGCGCAACGCCGCGCACGACCGCTCGATCGGGTACGAGGTCGCGCGCCATCGCGTGCGGTATGCGTCCGGCTCGTCGGAAACCGGCGCCACCGACTACGATCTCGTACAGCGACCGACGTCAGCGGCGGGGTGGGTGAGTGATCTGTGGCGCCTCTCCCCACGGTGGATCGTGGAGTGGGGGCTGCGTGCCGAGGCGCTCACCGGGCGCGAGTGGGCAGCGCTCTCCCCGCGACTCTCGATCAAGTATTTCGCCACGCCGCAGCTCGCGTTCACAGCGGCCGCGGGCCGCGCCACGCAGTGGATGCACTCGATGGCCGGCGACGGACCGTTGCGCTACTTCGAGGTGTGGCTGGCGAGCGATTCGCTGACGCCGGTCGCGACGGCGTGGCATTGGGTGGCTGGCGCGGAGCGGCGCTTCGGTGCCGGCGCGTCGGTACGGCTCGAAGGCTACGTCAAGCGCTACCAGCGCGTGCTGGAGGCGAACTGGTCGGAGAGTCCGCACGTGAGAGGCGACGAGTTCTTCGTGGCGGAAGGACGGTCGTACGGGGCGGACCTGCACGCGCGGTGGCAATCGGCGTCCGGCGTCGGGGGGTGGGTGTCGTACTCGTACGGCGTCAGCGCGCGTTGGCGCGACGGCATGCGGTGGGCACCGGGCCACGACCGCCGCCATGATGTCGATGTGATCGCAACGTGGCGTCGCGGTAAATACCGCTTCGGTGCGCGCTTTGGGTTCGCGACCGGCACGCCCTACACGCCGATGGTCGGTGAGATCGCGCGGCGCGTATACGATCCTTCCCGCGACAGCTGGGGAACGGGCAGTTCGCGGCTCTGGATCGAGCCGCTCGGCGGCGCGCGCAACGCGGCGCGCTTTCCGGCCAGCCATCGCCTCGACCTCGACGCGTCGCGCGAGCTCCGCTTTCGCGGGGCGACGGTGTCGCCGTACGTGAGTGTCGTGAACGCGTACAACGCGCAGAACGTCTTCATCTACCTCTACGATTACTCGACGGATGCCCCCACACGTCGGGCGATCTCGCAGTTTCCGGTGCTTCCGAGCATGGGGGTGCGCGTTGCCTTCTGAGCGAATGCGATCCACACGGCTGGTATGGCTGCTCCTCCTCGCCGCGTGCGAGATCGAGAAGATCGGGATTCCGCCGACTCAGGCTCACGTGGCGCTGCACGGCGTGCTGAGCGCCAGCGCGCCGAATCAGGTGGTTCTTCTCGAGCGAACGCGAAACGGGACGCTCGCCGTCACCGCACCATCGTTCGAGGTGCTCGACCCGGTGTTGAGCGACGAGGGCATCGCCGAGCGCAACGCGATCGTGAGCTTGACGACGCCGAGCGGAGCAACGCTGATCGCGCGCGAGGACGCCGTGGCGCGGGGCGATGGGAAGGGACGGGGCGTCTACCGGTTCTCGCTTCCGGGAAGCGGGCTCGAGCGCGGCGGCACGTATCGGCTCTCCGTGCGCACGACGCGAAACGAGCTCCTCGAGGCGGAGACATCGGTGCCCGTCGGGGAACCGGCTGCCGCGCCGACCCAGCGCCTCTTCGATCGCGTGCAGGACACGATCGCGCTGACGTGGCCATCCGCGCCGGGCGCGCGGAGCTACGTCGTGCGCATCGAGACGCCCTTTGGGCCGCGCTCGTTCTTCACTGACACCACCCGAGTCCGCCTCACCGGCGAGCTTCGCAATATCGATGTCGCGGGGCTGCCTCGTGTGTTCATCCCGGGGTTTCCGCAGGCGGTGACGGTGTCGGCGGTGGACTCGAACTATTACGACTGGTTCCGGACGCACAGCAACGCGATCGCCGGCACCGGGTTGGTCAATCGCATCCGCGGCGGGATTGGCGTCTTCGGCGCGCTGGTCCGTCTCCGCTTCGACGAGCTGCGCGTGGTGGCGCCACAAACCGAGCCGGAGGCAGGGATGTTTCGCTTTGTCGGCACGCCCGCCGAGGTGGCGTCCACCCCGTATCTGAGTCTCGAGCTGTACGTCGAGTCACGCTCGGCGCGCGCCGACCAGGATCATGCGCTGAGTGGCCGCGCCCAGCGGAGGCCGGTGCTCGGGTATACGGGGTGCCTAACGTGCGGCGTGCTCGGCACCGCGCGGGACGGGCGCATCGAGCTCGCCCTGCTGAGCGACTGGTATGCGCGGGACACCACGGACGTCTTCATCGGAGCGATCCGCGGCGATACGATCGTGGGGTCGTATCGTGTGTCCGGCGGCGGCGTGCGTTTCGTGCGGGACCGGTAGTGCTGTGCGCCTTCCGGCCAGCGCGCGACGAGCCCTGACAGCGTGTCATCGCGCAACGAGCCCTGACAGCGTATCACAGAGGACACCGAGACGCACACAGGGACTCACAGAGGAACGGCAACTGCGAAAGCTTTTGGAAAGCCCAGTTGCAGTTCCTCTGTGAGTCCCTGTGGATGTCTCGGTGTCCTCTGTGATGACGCTGTCAGGGCTCGTTGCGCGATGACAACAGCATCTGAAGAACTGCACACGGAGCGCGGGCTCGAACCCGCGTGCGTGCGATCGGGCGTCAGGCGCGCGTCGCAGCGGGCGCATCGACGGCCCACTGGAAGCAGAGTGTGAAACCGTCGGGGTCCTTGAGATAGAGCTGCTTCATTCCGTACGGCGCGATCGTCGGGGGATCGATCACCAGGCCCTTTCCGCGCAAGTGCTCGTACATGCCGTCGACGTCGGGACAGCCGATGAACAGGGCGGTATCATCGTGCGCCGCCACCCGCGAGCGATCAGGCGCCGCCGGCCGCACCGCGCCGGGATCGTAGGCCGTGTTGAGCATGAGGTCGGCGTCATCGCGGCGGAGCCATACCCAGTCGAACTCGTCCTTTCCGACCTGTTCCGGCGGCGGCGCCGCCTGCACGATCTCGAGACCCAGTACATCGCGGTAGAAGGCCAGCGACGTCGGCATGTCGAAGACCTGGAGCAGCGGACAGATCCATCGAAGCTGAAGAGTCATGGGCATCCTCTCGGGTCGCGCCAAAAAGATATTGGTTCTTCAAGGAAGTTTCGGGATCCCCTGGTGGGATTGGCCCCTGGCCCCGGGCCCCTGACCCACTCTCGTGCGGCGCCCCCCTAAGCTCATTATATTTCCCGAGTTATGCCTGCCCCGATCTATCTCGACCACGCCGCGACGACGCCGGTTCGCCGAGAGGTGTTCGAGGCGATGGAGCCGTTTTACGGCCCGCGCTTCGGCAATCCCTCGAGCACGCACCGGTGGGGACGCGAAGCACGCGCCGCGCTCGACGAGGCTCGCGAGCGCATCGCCCAGTGTCTCGGCGCCCACACCGACGAAGTCTGCTTCACCTCCGGTGGCACCGAGGCGGACAACCTCGCCATCCTTGGTCCATGGCGCGCGCGCGACACGCGCCGCACCGCGATCATCAGCACCCCTATCGAGCACAAGGCGGTGCTCGCAAGCGTCCACCAGGCCGGGCGAGAGGGCGCCGAGGAGCGGATGGCCGCCGTCACGAGCAGCGGAGTGGTGGACGTCGACGCCTTCGTCGCGCTGCTGGGCGACGAAGTGGCCCTCTGCTCGATCATGTGGGTGAACAACGAGATCGGCACCATTCAGCCGATCCCGGAGCTGGCCCGCCGCGCAAAGGGGTATGGGATCATCTTTCACACCGACGCTGTGCAGGCCTTCGGCAAGATCCCCATCGACGTGAGCGACACGCCGGTGGATCTGCTCACGATCTCCGGCCACAAGATCGGGGCACCCAAGGGGTCTGGCGCGATCTTCATCCGCCGCGGCACTCCCATTGAATCGCTGCTCCACGGCGGCTCTCAGGACCGTGGGCGGCGGCCCGGCACCGAGAACGTCGCCGCGGCGGTTGGGCTTGCGCGCGCCGCCGAGCTCGCGATCGAGGAACGGGAGCGGGAGATGGCGCGGTTAGGCGCCCTGCGAGATCGCCTGGAGGCGGCGCTGCTCACCCGCGTCCCGGACGCCGTGGTCCACGGCCGTGGCGCGCCGCGCGCCGCGCACATCCTCAACCTCTCCGTTCCCGGAACCGACAGCGAGTCGCTTCTCATGGCGCTCGATCTCGCCGGCGTCGCCTGCTCGTCAGGCTCGGCGTGTCAGAGCGGGAGCGTTACGCCATCGCACGTCCTCGCCGCGCTCGGTGTTCCCCGGGAGCTCGCGAGCGCGGCGGTGCGCATGAGCCTGGGCGCCTTGACCAGCGAGGAGTCGGTCGCGCGCGTCGCCGAGCTCTTCCCCGCCCTCATCGCCAAGGCGCGCCGACTCGCCGGCGCCGTGAGCTGATCGTGCGCCCGCGGGTGCTGGTCGCGATGTCCGGAGGCGTGGATTCCTCGGTGGCGGCGGCGCTTCTCGTCGAGCGCGGCTACGACGTCGTTGGCGCGACGATGAAGCTCTTCTGTTACGGCGACGCCGTGCCCGATCGCCCCTGCTGCTCGCTGGACTCGATCGATGACGCGCGGCGCGTGTGCGAGCGGCTGGGCGTCCCGCACTACGTGCTCAACCTCGAGAGCGCGTTCGGCCAGGATGTGATCGACAACTTCGTCACCGAGTACGCCCACGGGCGGACGCCCATTCCGTGCGTGCGGTGCAACACCTTCACGAAGTTCCGCGACCTGCTGCACAAGGCAGACGCCGTCGATGCCGACTTCATCGCGACCGGGCACTATGCACGGGTGGTGGATGCGCAGCTCATGCGCGCGCAGGATCCCAACAAGGATCAGACGTATTTTCTCTGGGGGATCGACCGGGCCGTCGTGCGTCGCATGCTTCTGCCGATCGGAGACCTTACGAAGGCCCAAACGCGTGCCCGCGCGCACTCGCTTGGTCTCGAGGTCGTGGCCGAAAAGCCGGAGAGCCAGGATATCTGCTTCGTGCCGGACGGCGACCACGTTCGCGTGCTCGAGCGTCACCTCGGAGCCGACGCGGCCGCCCTGTCGGCCGGACCCATCGTCACCACGGACGGTCGTGTCGTCGGCGAACACCACGGGTTCGCGCGGTACACGATCGGGCAGCGACGGGGGCTTCCCGGCGGGTCACGCATCCCGATGTATGTCGTCGCGATTCGCCCTACGGATCGGACGGTCGTCATCGGCCCGCGGGAGGCGCTGCTCGGGCGGGGCGTCGTCGCGCGCGAGGTGAACTGGCTCGTGGACGAGCCACCGCCGGTTGGCGCAGTGGTGAGCGTGCAGGTGCGCCATCGGGCCGCGCCGGCCCTGGCTGAGCTCGTGCGGCGGGATGGCGAGGAGATCGAGCTCGCGCTCGACGAGCCCGTGGCCGCTATCACGCCCGGTCAATCGCTCGTGATCTACGACGGCCCGAGAGTGCTGGGCGGCGGATTCATCGAGCGCGCGCAGGGGCAGCGCGCCGGGCTTCCCGTGCTGGCTGCCTGACGCTGAGCGGGCGCTCAGTACTTCAGCCCGCCCGCCTCGGCGAACTCCTTCATCAGCCGCTCCTGCTCCTCGGATAGCTGCGGTGGCACGGTTACGTCGACCTCGACGATGAGGTCGCCACGTTGGCCGGCACGCTCGATCCCCTGGCCCCGAACGCGGAAGCGTTTGCCCGGTGGCGTTCCGGGCGGAATCTTGATCGTCACCTTCTTGCCATCGAGCGTCCGCACCGCGATGCGCGAGCCGAGCGTTGCCTGCGCGATGTTGAGCGGCACCTTGGCGACGAGATCGTTGCCCTCGCGCTGAAAGAAGCGGTCCGGCTCCACCTGGAAGCTGATGAACAAGTCGCCGGGCGGCCCGCCGTTAGGCCCCTTCCCGCCCTGCCCGCTGAGCCGCAGCCGCGTTCCGGTGTCGACCCCCGGGGGCACGGTGATCATCACGGTCTTGCGAACGCGTTTCTCCCCCGCGCCGTTGCACTCCGGGCACCGTTCCGACGGCACCTGCTTTCGACCGAGGCACATGGGACACGGTCGGCTCACCGCGAACCCGCCCTGCCCGAACGTGACGTTCCCCCGTCCATTGCACTCGGGGCAGGTCTTCATCGTCGCGCCCGGTGCCGCGCCCGATCCGTGGCACACGGGACATTCTTCGTTGACCTCGAGCTGCACCGGCACCTTGCCCCCGAGCGCCGCGGTGCGGAACGGGATCGAGAGCGACGCCTCGATGGATTGTCCGCGCTCCGGCCCCGTCTGGCGCCCACGCGGTCCGGCACTGCCGCCACCGAACATCGAGCTGAACAGATCGCCGAGCCCACCAAGACCGCCGATGTCGATGTCCTCGAAGCGGAACCCCGCACCGCCTCCTGGGGCGCCGCCCGGCGCACCCGCGCCGCCCGGACGCGCACCGCCGAACCCACCGCCCCCGCGCTGCGCGAAGTCACCGAACGCGCCAAGCCGGCGCATGTCGTCGTACTGTTTGCGCTTCTCGGCGTCGCCGAGGACGTTGTACGCCTCGGAGATTTCCTTGAACCGGTCGGCCGCCTTGGGATCGTCGCGGTTGGCATCCGGGTGCCACTTCTTCGCCAGGCGACGGTACTGCTTCTTGATCTCGTCCTGCGATGCGGATGCGGAGACGCCCAGGACCGCGTAGTAATCCTTCGTCTGGGCCATGGATGCCTAACGCTGTCTCATCGCGACCACTGGCGGACGACCACGCGCGCCGGCCTCAGCAGCTGGCCCGCGAACCGGTAGCCGGGCTGGAACACCTGCGAGACGACGTGATCGTCCTCCGGTGACAGCGCAGGCTCGGTCGCGACCGCCTCGTGGACCGACGGGTCGAATGTCTGGTTGACGGGATCGATCATCTCGAGACCGGCGGCGGTGAGCGACTTCAGCAGCTTCTTCGCCACCAGATCGACCCCCTGCACCACCGACTTCGCATCGGTCGACGCGGGGTCGACGGCCGTTACGCGTCCCAGGTCGTCGAGCGAGTCGACGATGTGCTTGAGCAACTCGCCCTGCGCCCGCGCGCCGCTCTCGGCGCGCTCTCGCGTGGTCCGCTTGCGGTAGTTGTCGAACTCGGCGGCGAGCCGCAGGTACTTGTCTCGCAGCTCGGCCACGGCGCGGTCCGATTCGCCGGCGACGCGCACGTTCCCTTCGCTGTCCTCGTCGTCCCCGCCCGGCTCCGATTCCGGTGTCTCGCTCGGGCCGGCGTTATCGGGAACACCGTCACCCTGAGGCGCGGCGCTCGCCGCCACCTCGTCGTTGCGCTCCAGCTGCTCCCGCGCCGTCTTGTCGGCTCCAGATTTCACGTCATCACCCACGGTAACCCTCGCCCGTTGCCGTGCCCCCGTCGCCAGCCCGCGGGCGACTCATCTCGTAACATCGCTCTTGAGGCGTGGGCGGGCAACTGCCGGACCGGCCCTCACGCATCGCCCAACATTCGCCGAACGACATCGAGCGCCGCCTGCGTCGCGCGCTGGCGGATTTCCTCGCGATGCCCGGGGTAGATGCGATGGCTGGCGCGCAGGCGTCCGCTGAGGTCGACCGCGATCCAGACGAGGCCGACCGGTTTTTCGGGTGTCCCGCCACTGGGACCGGCAACACCGGTAATCGCAATGCCGATCTCGGCCCCGAGAGAGCGCCGGATTCCGGCCGCCATCTCGCGGGCGGTTTCCTCACTGACGGCGCCGTGCGCGCGAAGCGTGGCAGGGTCGACGCCCAGCAGCTTGACCTTGACCGCATCGTCGTACGCGATCACGCCGCCGACGAAGACATCGCTCGATCCGGGGATCGTCGTGAGCCGGGCGCCGAGCATTCCCCCGGTGCAGCTCTCGGCGACGGCGATTCGGAGCCCGCGATCCCGGGACCGCTGCAGGACGACGTCCGCGAGGTCGGCGTCCTCTTCGCCGTAGATGTGCGCGCCGATGATCGGCCTCAGCTCGGCGACAGCCTCGTCGAGGAGCGCCGCGGCAGCGGTGCTCGACATTCCTCGCGTCGTGAGGCGCAAGTCGATGCCGGCCACACTCGGGAGATACGCGAGAGGAAGTCCGCGCACCGCCCTCGCGCGATCACCGAGCTGATCGGCGAGGTGGGACTCGGAGATGCCCATGCATCGAATGGTGCGAG
Organism: Gemmatimonadaceae bacterium; assembly: GCA_036556765.1. GTDB lineage: Bacteria > Gemmatimonadota > Gemmatimonadetes > Gemmatimonadales > Gemmatimonadaceae > JAICNG01. The sequence continues at coordinate 50,126 of DATBIU010000108.1, forward strand.
AGCATACGACGTCGCGCACCTCGCCCATCCGAGCCCGCAACTCGGGAATGATGACATCGCCCGTCATGCCGCGCATCTCGCGCGGTACTCCGGGGAGCATGGCGACCCACCGATGATGCTCGTCCTCGATCCAGATGCCGGGCGCCGACCCATGACGGTTCTCGAGGACACGCGCGCCCTCCGGAACGAGCGCCTGCTGGCGATTGGAGGCGGGCATCGGGCCCTTGAATCCGTAGACCCGGAATCGCTCCTCGATCATGGCGACGATGTCTTCGCGCATCTCGAGTCGGCGACCGAACACCTCGGCAATCGCGGGCTTCGTCAGATCGTCAGCGGTCGGCCCGAGACCCCCAGTGGTGATGACCGCGCCGGTTCGATCGAGCGCCTCGCGGACCGCGGCCGCGATCGCCGTCGCATCGTCGCCGACGGTAGCGCGCCGCACGACCTCCACGCCGTGCGCCGCGAGCTCGCGCGCGAGGTAGGCCGCGTTGGTATCGGTCGTGAAGCCGAGGAGCAGCTCGTCGCCGATGGTGATGATCTCGATTCTCATGAGGTGCTCAAGGTGCTCGAGGTGCTCGAGGGGCTCAAGGTGCGAAGCCTCTCGAGCCCCTCGTGCCCCTGGAGCACCTCGAGCACCTCGAGCACCTCAGCCTCTGAATACTCCCGAGTATCGGCGGAGATAGAGCCACATCGACCAGAGCGTGAGCGCGACGGCGACGGTCATCGTCAGCACGCCGGCAAGGCCGTTGAACCAGGCGAACGCGCGCCATGCGAGAGACGCCCACCGCTCCTGCGCGGCCAGGGTCGCGGCACCGAACCAGAAGAAGGCGATGCCGACCCACGTCCACTGAAATCCCGTTTTCACTTTGGCGGGCCCGATCGCCCCGATCACCACACCGCGGCGCGCGGCCGCCTGCCGGAAGACGGTCATGAATAGCTCTCGGCCGAGGACGATCGCCAGGATCCACCAGGGCAGCCCGATGGCACCCCAGGGCGTGACGAAGGGGAACGCGGGGGCGCCGGTTCCGTCCCGTTGCATCGGACCAAGCACCCCGTCGACCAGGGGTGTCTGGTGCGGCGAGAGGAGCGACGGGTCCCACCCATTTCCCGCCAGCAGGAACATCGGGACGAACGTCGCCAGCAGCAGCAGCTTGTCCGCGAGCGGGTCGAGCAGGGTGCCCAGCCTCGTCACGAGGTTGCGACTGCGCGCGAGCTTGCCGTCCCAGTAGTCGGTGACGGCAACGACGATGAAGAGCGCGAAGGCAGCGAGCCGCAGTGACCAGGAGTTCGCGAACGGCAGCAGCGCCACGAGCGGCGAGATGACGATGCGACCGACCGTCAGCGTGTTCGGGAGGTTCATGGCACCAGCGCGGAACACGAAGGACTACGCACCCACGAACCTGCGCGCGCGGCGCATGGTTACGCCAGTGTCTTCAGCACCGACTTCGACACGGCCTTCAGCGTCTCGAACACCCCTTCGCCGGTGACCGCGACCGCCTCGAAGTAGGGAGCGCGCTCGACCCACTCACCGCTCTTGATCTGCTCGACCAGATTCTCGCCCGCATGATACGGATCCGGGGTCACGCGTTGCCGCTGCGGATCGGAGACCTCCCACCCCGGGTTGAGCGCCCCCTGGAGCTCGCCGATGTTGGCGGCGTTGGGGAGATCCCGCTTGTTGTACTGAACGACGAACGGCATGCGCGTGAGGTCGTACCCGTACTCCTGCATGTTGTCGTACAGGTTCTGCATCGACTCCTGGTTCGCTTCCATTCGCTCGAGCTGCGAATCGGCGACGAACACGATGCCGTCGACGCCCTTCAGAATGAGCTTGCGGCTCGCGTTGTAGTAGACCTGTCCGGGCACGGTGTAAAGGTGGAATCGCGTCTTGAACCCGCGAATCGTGCCGAGGTCGACCGGAAGGAAGTCGAAGAAGAGGGTGCGCTCTGTTTCCGTCGCGAGCGAGATCAGCTTGCCGCGCGTCGACGGATTGACCTTCCCGTAGACGTGCTCGAGGTTCGTCGTCTTGCCACCGAGCCCCGGACCGTAATAGACGATTTTGCAGTTGATCTCGCGCGAGGCGTAGTTGATCATCGACATGGCCGTTCCTCTCCCTTACTGGAACAGCTTGTCGATCTCATCCTCGGCACCGGCCAGGATGTTCGGCTCCGTCTTCTGCTCGCCGGTTTGAGCGCGCTGGAACATCTGGTCGAAGAGCTTCGTGAGCTCATCGACGGTCTGCCTCACCTTGAGCCTGACGAGTCCGAGGGTCGTGCGGTTGTCGAACAGAATGACCAGGATGACGCGGCGGGCGATGTCCGCCAGGTACATCGACTCCTGCTCGCCTTGGTGAAAGAGCGAGTTGAACTCGGTCTCTCCGATGAGGCGGGCGAGCTGGTCGTTGGCGCTGAAGTCCGCCGCCGTGAGGGTCGCGAAGGCAGTGGGGTCGAAGCGTGGCTGCTCGCCGACGGTGGCGACGAGCTGCCCCGAGCGGTCGACGAGCAAGGCGCAGCGCGCATTGCTGTCATAGAGGAACTGCTGGAGCGACTTCTGAATCGCGCCGAAGTCATCCTCGGTGAACGACCAGCTTGCTGCACCAACGGGCATTGTCGATGTCTGCCTATGCGAGGGACTCTTCCATTCGGCGCAGGATGCGCAGGCCGCGACGTCGGAGCTTCGCGTGCGTCTCCCAGTTCACGTAGTCACGCAGGAGCAGGACGTTGTCCGGCGTGTGCTGACCGCGCAGGTACCCCAACGCCGCGAGCCGCCGAAGCTTGTGGCCACTGAACAGGTCGCGTCGGTATCTGCGGGTCTGCTGACTCCAGACGATTAACCCCACCAGGAGGCCACCAGCGAAGCCGCCGGCGAGGTAGAGCGTGCCGTCACGGCTGCTCACATGGCCCTCCGAGCACTCAACGCCTGGGCGATCGTGACGCCGTCGGCGTACTCCAGGTCGCCTCCGATCGGAATGCCCCGCGCGATGCGGGTGACCGTCGCTCCATGCGGGGCAACCTGGCGCTGGACGAAGAGCGCGGTGGCCTCCCCTTCGAGGCTGGGGTTGGTCGCGACGATCACCTCGCGGACGTCGCCCGACTCGATGCGATCGTTCAATTGGCGAACGGTGAGATCATCGGGACCGATGCCATCGAGCGGGGAGAGACGGCCCCCCAGCACGTGGTACACGCCTCGAAACTCCCCGGCTCGCTCGATCGCTCCAATGTCAGACGCTTCCTCGACGACGCAGATGACGGAACGGTCGCGCCGCGCGTCACGACAGATCGCGCACGGGTCGGCCTCGGTAAGGTTGAAGCAGATGGAGCAGCGGTGCACGCGGTCCGAGAGCTCCGCCAGCACCGTCGCGAGACGCTTGCTCTGCTCGGGAGGCTGCTTGAGGAGGTGATAGGTGAGGCGGAGTGCCGTCTTCCGACCGATGCCCGGGAGCTTCGCGAGCTCCGTGGCCAGGTCGTCGATCGCCGACATCTTAGAACGGCAGCTTGAACGGGAGTGCGCCGCCCAGCTTGCGCATCTCTTCCTGCGCGAGATCGGTCGCCTTCTTTTGGGCGTCGGCGACCGCGACCGCAATGAGGTCCTCGAGCATCTCGACATCGGCCGGGTTCACGACGCTGGGGTCCAGCTTGACGGACCGCACCTGGCCCTTGCCATCGGCCGTGACGGACACCATCCCGCCCCCGCTGACGCCGGTGACGGTCATGTTCCCCAGCTCATCCTGAATCTGTTGCAGCCGGCCCTGCATCTGCTGCGCCTGCTGCAGAATCTTGGTGAAGTCGGCCATGAGGTGAAGCTATTCGTCTGTCGAACCTTAGACAATGAGCCCGACGAACTGGACGAATGAGGAACGAGGCGTGAGCAGCGAGGAATTCGATTGGGCGCGAACCACCTCGATTGAGCGTTCCTCACTGCTCAGTCCTCGTTCCTCATTCAAGTAATTCGAGATCCAGCTCCTCGATCGCAGCATCCAGCGCCGGGTCTTTCTTGCGCAGCAGTTGCGCACGCTCGCGGCGAGCCTGGTCTTCCGTGAGTCGCTTCGGCGCGTCCGTGACCGCGGGAGCGGGCTGCTCCACGCGACGCACCACCAGCCTCGTCGCTCCCTCGAAGGTACCGGCGACTCCGGCGAGCACCTCGGCGGCGCCGGTCTCGATCGCTTTCTCGAAGATCTCGTTGGGCTGCTCGAGCTGCACGGTGATCGTCCCCTGAGCAGACACCGCGACCGGGAGCGCGTGCTCGAGCGCGGAGACGAGCATCGGGCGGCCGGTGGATCGCACGCGGTCGACCACCTCGCCCCACCGCTCGCAGAGCACGTTCAGATCAAGGGCGACACGGGGCGTCGGCTTCGCTGCCGGCGCCGGCGCGTCGGCGAGGGGCCCGGCCATCGGCGGCGGCTCCGCGCGCCTCATGGTCGGCCTGGGCGGTTCGGGAGCGCGTTTCGTGGGAGGCGATGCCGTCTCGCGCGCGCCGCCACCCTCGCCGATGCCGCGAAGCAGATCCTCGAGCTCCACGGTGCGGTCGAGAAGCGCGAACCGAACGAGGAGCGTCTCCAGCAGCAATTGCTGTTGCGAGCTCTTGCGGTAGTACGGCTCGATCTCGGCGATGGCGCCGAGCATGCGCAACAGGTCGGGGGCGCTGAACCGGTCGCGCCGGGCGCGCAGCGCGGCGCGCGTCTGCTCGGACACGTCCGGCGCATCGCCACCGAGCACAACGGCGAGCTGCCCGCGCAACAGATCGGCGAGCCCGGCGAGGAAGACGGCAAAATCCACGCCCGACTCGGCGAGGCGCCCCACCGCCGGGAAGACGTCGGCTGCGCGCCGGTCGGCGATCAGCTCGAGAAGCCCGAGGTATTCTTCCTCGGGGACCAGCCCGAGCGCGCGGCGCACCGCGCTCGCCGTCAGGCGGCCCTCGCCCATCGAGAGCACCTGATCGGTGAGGGACAGCGCGTCGCGCATCGAGCCATCGGCCGCGCGCGCGATCATCGCCAACGCCTCGTCATCGGCGCCCACGGCTTCGGCGGCGAGCACCGTCGTGAGACGCTGGCGCACCTCGGCCGGGGAGATGCGCTTGAAGTCGAAGCGCTGCAGGCGGCTCATGACGGGGGCCGCGGCCTGCGCGATGCGTTGCGGATCCGTGGTGGCGAACACGAAGATCACGCGCGGCGGCGGCTCTTCGAGGATCTTGAGCAGCGCGTTCCATGCCTCACGAGTGAGCATGTGCGCTTCGTCGACGATGTAGACCTTGTAGCGATCCTCCGCCGTCGGCGCGTACATCGCCCGCTCGCGGAGGTCGCGCGCATCGTCGACGCCCCGGTTCGACGCCGCGTCGATCTCGATGACGTCGAGGCTGGCGCTGCCGCTCCAGATGCGGGTGCAGGACGTGCATTCGCCGCAGGGCTCGCCGGCGTCTTCGGCGCTGACGCGCGCCGTTTCATCAGGAGGCGGCGGGCCTTCGCCGCGCAGCGCGCCTCCGCGTTCACCCCGCCGCTCGCAGTTGAGCGCCATCGCGAGGACGCGAGCCAGCGTCGTCTTCCCCACCCCGCGCGGGCCGCACAGGAGATAGCCGTGCGCTACCCGTCCGCGCGCGATCGCGCCCTTGAGCGTGTTCGAGACGTGCGACTGCACCGCCACGTCGGCGAACCGCTTGGGACGATATTTCCGGGCGAGCGCGAGATACACGAAGTCGAGCAGCGGGTGTGGAGGCGCGAAACCGGGCGGGATCGTGCTCTCGGAAGATACGCCCCGGAAACGGAAACGCGCGAGGCCGGACGTGTCGTCCGGCGCCCGCGCGAGTGCCTCAGGTCTTACGGGGCAGCGTCCACCACACGTACCGCTGCTACCTGCGGGGTCCTGACGGGATTAGTGAGCTCGCGCCCCCCGGGACCTGAGGCGAGTATAATTTACACTCGAGAGCACGGTGAAATCGAGGGGGCCCAGAGCCGGGGGCCAAGGGCCACACGGCGGGAAGTGGGCCCACCCCTCACCCGCCCCGTGGCCCCTGGCCCTTGGCCCCCG
>DATBIU010000109.1:0-18628 GCA_036556765.1 Gemmatimonadaceae bacterium
CGTACAACGCGAAGGGGGAGATGACGTGGGAGCGTCGTGAGGCGCCACCCGTCGCCGCCGAGAACGGTGCGCACGGCACCGGGCGCGGCCACTGACATTCCGAGCGGCCGTGGGGCAGTCGCCCCACGGCCGCGCTACCCCTTTCAACGATGATCAAGCTTCCCGCGGCCTCGTCCGCGTTGACCCGATGGCTGCTCATTGCGGCCGCCCTGCTCGTCGCCGCGGCGATCGTGCTTCCGCTCTGGGGCATGACGCTGGTGAGCACGCAGTACCCGGAAGGGCTGCGGATGGTGGTGTACGCGAACCGCATTGTCGGCGACATCAACGAAATCAACGCGCTGAATCGATTCATCGGCATGCACCCGATCACCGATGACTTCTTCAGCGAGCTGCGATGGCTGCCTCTCCTGTTTGGCGCCTCGGCGGCGCTCTGCCTCGTGGCCGCGATCGTCAATCGCTTCTGGGCCACACTCGTCCCGCTCATCGCCATGAGCGGTGTCGCGATCTACGGGCTCATGAGCATGCGGCACCGGCTGTGGCAGTTCGGTCACGAGCTCGATCCCACCGCGCCGATGGATCTTCCGCCGTTCACTCCGCCCATGCTCGGCGGCCATCAGATCGCGCAGTTCGCATCGTACTCGTACTTCACGTGGGGCACCGTGCTTCCCCTCATCGCGGCGGCGTTCGTGGCGTGGGCGGCCTGGCTGCAACGTCCCACGCGCGCTCCGCGCGCTGTGCCCGCGCGCGCGGCGTCGGCATTCGCGGCCTGACATGATCTGGTACGCGCTCCTTCTCCTCGCGCTCCAGTCGCCCAGCACCGCGCCCGGGCTGGCGGACCGCCTCGCGGCCGCGCGGCCGGGTGACACGATCTACGTGCCGGCCGGAGTGCATCGCGGACCGATCGTCATCGACCGGCGACTGGTGCTGATCGGCGCGCCAGGCGCGGTCATCGACGCGGCGGGACGGGGCACCGTCCTCACCATGCTCGCCGATTCCGCCGAGGTGCGCGGCCTCACGCTGCGCGGCGGCGGCATCTCGCTCAACCACGACGAGGCGGCCATCAGGATCGCGCGATGCACGGGGTGCCGTGTAACCGACACCCGCATCGTCGACGCGCTGCACGGGATCTATCTCCAGGAGGCGCGGGGCGCGGTCCTGGCCGACAATGAGATCGCGGGCAACGCCCGTCTCGTGGAATCGCGGCGCGGCAACGGGATCCACCTCTTCAGCTCCACGGGCAACCGCATCGAGCGCAACCACATCGTCGGCACGCGGGACGGGATGTACTTCTCGTTCGCGACGCAGAACGCCGTCGTCGACAACGACGTGGAGCGCACGCGCTACGGCTTGCACTACATGTACTCCGACGACAACCGCTTCGAGCGGAACCGCTTCCGGCACAACGCGGCCGGTGCCGCGATCATGTTCTCGAAACGAATCGTGCTCCGCGACAACGTGTTCGCCGAGCACGTGGGATATCGCGCCTACGGCGTCCTGCTCCAGACGGCGGAAGAGGTGCTGGCCGAGCGGAACCGCATCGAGGGTAACCTCACCGGGCTATTCCTCGATGGGTCGGTCGACAACACCTTTCGCGCGAACGTGATCGCGGGCAATGGCGTGGGCATCGACCTGCTGGCGAGCGCGGAGCGCAACACCTTCATCGACAACGCCATCGTCGACAACCGCACGTCGGTGCGGAACGTCCTCGGCGCCGGCGAGAATCGGTGGGCGCGCGACGGTCGCGGCAACTACTGGGGCGACCGGGATGTCTTCGACCTCGATGGAGACGGCATCGGCGACCGCCCGTACGAGGCGGGGGATCCGTTCGCGACGCTCGCCGCCAGCCGGCCCGTGCTCGATCTGTTCACGGGGACGCCGGCCGCGGCCGCCCTGTCCTGGGCGGAGCGCGCTTTCCCGCTCTTCGAAACGCCGCGGGTGATCGATCCCTCACCGCTCGTTCGCCCGTCTCCGGACACACCAAGCGTCTGGTACACCCGCACACCGTCGAGTCGATGATCCGCTACGAGCAGTTCACGAAACGTTTCGGTGCCGTTACCGCCGTCGAGTCCCTCGACCTCGCCCTCGAGGAGGGGGAGACGATGGCCCTCATCGGGCCTAACGGCTCCGGAAAGACGACTACGCTCAAGGCGGCCCTCGGCCTCATTCGCCCGACCTCGGGACGGGTCCTCGTCGAGGGGCGGGATGCGTCGCGCGACGGCCGCGACGCGCGCTCCCGCATCGGGTATCTCCCGCAGCGACTGGCCTTCCCCGATGGGATGACCGCTCGTGAGGTGCTCCGGTTCTACGCCGAGCTGCGAGGTGTGGATCCCGAGCTCCGCCTGCTCGATCGGGTGGGGCTGCTCGAGGCCGCCGATCGCGACGTCAACGGCTTCTCCGGCGGAATGCGCCAGCGGCTCGGTATCGCGGTCGCCCTGCTCGGCGCGCCGAGCGTGCTGGTGCTCGATGAGCCGACGGCATCGCTCGATCCCTCGGGCGCCCTCGCCGTGCGCGACATGATCCACGCGATTCGCGCCGACGGAACGGCCGTGCTGCTGTCCTCGCACGATCTGGCCGAGGTGGCGGCGCTGGCCGACCGCATCGGCGTGTTCGTTGGCGGTCGTCTCGGCGCCCTCGGCACCCCGGCCGATCTCGCACGTTCGCTCGGCCTGGCCGTGAGCACGCTCGTCTCCACCGCCACGGGACTCGAGAGCATCTATCGCCGCATCGCCGTCGCTCACCCTCAACTCGTGGCCTAGCCCATGCGCCGCCGCTATCGCACCGCGACACTGATCATTGCGAAACAGGAGCTGGCCGCCGCGTTGCGGGGGCGGATGATTCTGGCATTCGGTGGCCTGTTCGCCACGCTGGCGATCGGGATCGCGCTCGCCGGGCTCGGGGCCAGTGGGCAGCTGCTCGTGCAGGGGTTCACCCGTACCGCCGTGTCGCTCCTGACGCTGGCGCTCTACCTGCTTCCGATGCTCGGACTGATTCTCGGCGCCTCGGCGTTCGGTGGGGACGATGGCGGCGCGGAGCTGCTGCTGGCACAACCGATCAGTCGCGCGGAGGCGCTCGCCGGGCGCGCGCTCGGGCTGGCGGCCGCGCTGTCGGTCGTGGCGTTAGGCGGGTTCGCCCTCGCCGGCGTCGTCGTGCTCGTCGGGGCTGGCGCCATGGGCGCGGGGGGATTCCTCCTGGCCGCGTTCGGCGCGACGCTGGTGGGCCTGGTGGGTCTGTCGATCGGCGTGCTCATCGGCATCGTCGTGAGGCGCCGCGGTGCCGCGGTGGGGTGGGCACTCGCGGCCTGGGTGATCGCCGCGGTCCTCTTCGATCTGGCGGCCATTGCCGTCCTCCAGCTCGCGGGTGATGGCCAACCCGGTCCCTGGCTGGTGACCTTGCTCGCGCTCAACCCAATCGACGGCGTTCGCGCGCTGGCTCTGGTCGGTCTCGGCGCCGACGTGCTGCTGGGCCCCACGGGAGCGGCGCTGCACCGCATGCTGGGCCCGGGCGGGGGCGCGTTCTGGGTGGCGGGGTCGCTAGTGATGTGGCTGGTGGTCCCGTCGGTGGCGGGAGCCGCGGTGTTTCGGCGGCGGGATTTTTAGGCGGGAATCATGAGGAATGGGGGCTGAGGAGTGAGGGAATTGCGATTGGGAGGCTCGCCACTCAATCGAGCTCCTCACTCCTCACCGCTCATTCCTCATTGTGTCTCCGGAGGCACCACCAGTACCGAGCATCGCGCCGCACGCACCAGCGCCGTCGGGACGGCGCCGATCACCGCGCCGCGGAACGGGCTGAATCCGCGGGTTCCAGTGGCGATCAGCTCAATGCCCACCTGATCGGCGAACGCCAACAACTCCTTCGCCGGGTCGCCGCGCAGAAGGACCATCTTGGTGTCCACGTGCGTGGGGATCTCCAACGTGGTCCGCAGATCCGCCAGCGTGCGCTCGATGTCCGGCTCGTACCCCGCCTGGGGCTCGGCATCGAACGGCACGTAGGTGCGCGGCATCACGTGCGCCAGGTACACCGGCCCCGTTCCGCCGATGATGCGTAGCGCCTCACGAGCGGCGGCGAGACTCGACGGGCTGAAGTCGATCGCGAGCAGCGTGCGGCAGGGAATCGTCCGCCGGTTGCTGTCGACGGCGAGCACGGGGCAGCTCGAGCGTCGCATCACCTGGAGCACGGTCTCCCTCCCCAGCCAGCGATCCGTCCGGGAGTGCACGTGCAGACCCATCACGATGAGCCGGCGCCGCGTGTGATCGCCGAGGTCGGCGATCGTGCTGCCCGGTCGGCCGTAGGCGATCGAGAGCGGCCAGTTGTCCGCGGCGACGTTGGTGGTTCGCGCGCGTTGCTGCGCCAGCCTCAAGTGCATGTCCTGCTGCTGTAGCGTCGGCACGCTCTGCTCGTCGCTCGCGCGCTCCAGCTGCTCGACGGCCACCAGCTCGTGAGGCTCGCCGTCGCGATTCGCCAGCGATCGGCCAACGATGATCGCGGCGTCGGCGGCCGGGCGGCCGTCGGTCGCGATGAGCAGGCCCTTGCGGCCGCGGACGGTCGCCGGCCGGCGTTCCGCCGTCGACACCGTGGTGGGCGGCGTTCCCATTGTCTCGAGCATGCGAGGTCTCCCAGCGAAGGACGGAGCAGCGCCGCGAGTCGTGTTGGCGGCTCTCGCATCTGATAGTAGGGAGGCCCCGGGGGGCTCAGTATCGGGGAGGCGCCGTGTGTAGCGTCGGCTAATTCCCGACCGGGTCAGGGCGAATCGCTGGCGAGCGGCAGGGAGAATCCGAAGGTGCTGCCGACGCCGAGCGTGCTCTCCACCCAGATGCGGCCGCCGTGTGCCTCGACGATGCCTTTCGCGATCGCGAGGCCAAGCCCCGCTCCCCCGCGCCGCGCGCCACGTGCCTGCCAAAAGCGATCGAACAGATGCGGGAGGTTCTCCGCCGGGATGCCGCAGCCCGTGTCGCGCACGACGATGCGGACCTCGCCATTCGTCGAGTCGGCGCGGATGAGAATCTCGCCCCCCGCCGCGGTGTGCTTGACGGCATTCGACACCAGATTCTCCAGCACCTGGACCACGCGCCGGGCGTCGACGCTGGCGCGGGGCAGCTGCTCGGGCAGGTCCTCACGCAGCGTCAGCGACTTTTCGGCGATCAACGGCTCGAGCATCACCGTCGCCTCGCTGATCACGCGCACCAGGTCATGTGACTGCCGTTCGAGCGCGAGCCGGCCCGCTTCCACCCGCGCGACATCGAGAAGGTCCTCGATGAGCCGGTTCATCCACTGTGTCGAGCTCTCGATCGTGCGCACGAGGCTGCGCGCCGCCTCATCCTCCGGCGCCAACCGGTCTGCCAGCGACACCGCGCACATGTCGATCACGCTGAGCGGATTGCGCAGGTCGTGCGACACCACCGCCAGAACCTCGTCACGCGTCCGCAACGCTGTCTCCGCGGCTGCGCGCGCCGCTTGCTCGGCCTCGAGGAGGTGAGCCCGCTCGGCCTCGGCGGCGCGCCGCTCGGTGACATCGCGAAGCACCGCCGTGAAGACGTGCCGGCCTTCGATGACGAGCTTCGAGATCGAGGCCTCGGCCGGGAAGACCTCGCCGTTCTTCCGGCGTCCGCGCACTTCGGCTCGCTCGCCCATCCGGCGCGCCGGCTCCCCGGACTTCGCGAACTCGCGAATGTGGTGGCGATGCTTCTGCTGGACGTCGGCGGGTATCAGGAGATCGAGCGGCCGGCCAATGGCTTCCGAGGCCGTGTATCCGAAGATGCGCTCGGCGCCCTGGTTGAAGAGGGTGATGACCTGGGCCTCATCCACCGAGATGATCGCGTCGGCGGCGATGTCGACGATCGAGGCGAGCTGATGCTCGGAGCCCCGCAGCGCTTCCTCGGCTGCGCGGTGCGCGGCGACGTCTCGCCCGTCAGGAAAGCCGCCAACTGGAGTGTGCACTTCCGTCCTCTCCGCGTTCGTCCTCGGGGGCACCAGGCGGTGCTCGCCCTTCCAGAAACATGTGCGTGTGACGGTGCCCGTCAATCGTCAGGGTTTGGCTTACAGTCGCCGTCGTATCTGGCTGACTGACGCGCTGCTCGCAATGACCTACCGTGCACTCAGAGAATTCTCCCTGGAGCCAATCATGACGACGAATACGATGCAACCCGTGGCGTCGGAAGCGCAGCCGGAGCAATCGAAGCGCGTCGACCCCTGGACGCTCACCGGCCCGATTCTCGTGGCCACCGATGGAACCGAGGCGAGCGACGCCGCGCTGCGCGTGGCGGAGACGATCGCGCGCGATCACGGACTGTCGACGCAGGCGATCTCGGTCCTGGAGCCGCTGGCGAGCATGTACGCCCCCGTCGACGGGCTGATGGTCGGCATGCCGTCGACGATCAGCGACATGACGCGAGCCGAGCTGCGCATGACGAGCGTGCGGGAGCGGCTGCGGAAGACGGTGCGGACCTCCGACTCCTGGAAGGTGCAGGTGAAGATCGGCCAGGTCTCGGCATCGATCGTCGCCGCGGCGAGTGAGATCGACGCGTCGCTCATCGTGCTCGGTCTTGGCAAGCACCGCCCGGTCGACCGGCTGCTCGGGGACGAGGTCGCCGCGCAAGTCGTGCGGCGGTCGTCGACGCCCGTGCTCGCGGTCCCGTACGATGCCACGGTGCCGCTGCGCCGGGCCGTGGTCGGCATCGACTTCTCGCGCGCGGCGGTGCGCGCGGCGCGAGCGGCCGTGACCCTCACGACTCCGCCCGGTCACATCTGGCTGGCGCACGTGAAGGCTCCGCTCGACATCCCGACCGAAGCCTACGAAGGCGCGTCGGTCATCTACACGCAGGGCGTGCTCGGCGCGTTCAAGAAGATCGAGGAACGGCTCGAGGAGATCGACCTGCTCGAGGTGCGGCCGGTGGTGCTGGAAGGCAAGGTCGCCGACGAGCTGCTCGCCTTCGCGGCGAGTCACCGGGCCGATCTGCTCGTGACCGGTGCGCACGGACGGACCCTCGTCGAGCGGCTGCTGATTGGCAGCGTGACGACGAAGCTCCTTCGCGCGGCGCAATGCGCGGTGCTGGTGATCCCACCGTACCGCGAAGACCGCGAACCGAGGGTGTGACGTATGGCGACGGCGGCGCTTGGGGAGCGGCTCATTACGCGTCCCGCGCCGCCGCCGTCCCATGGGCGCGCATTCGTAGAGGGACTCGGCCGGCATGCCCGGCTCGCCGTCGAGACGGTGGGTCGTACCGGCAAGTTCACGGCGCACACGGTGCGCGCCTTTCGCGAGGTCGAGACGTGGCGCCCGCGCGTGGTCCTGCAGGCGCGCCGACTGGGAGTCGACTCGCTGCCGATCGGGCTCTTCATCGCCGTCTTCACCGGTATCGTCCTCGCGCTGCTGGCGAGCTACTCGTTCACTGGCGCGGTGCCGCTGTATTTCGTGGGCACGCTGGTGCAGAAGACGATCACCATGGAGCTGGCGCCGGTGCTCACCGGGCTCGCGCTCGCGGGGCGGGTGGGCGCGAACATCGCCGCCGAGATCGGCACCATGCGGGTCACCGAGCAGATCGACGCGCTCGAGACGCTGACCTACGACCCGCTGGCGTATCTCGTCATCCCGCGCGTGATCGCGGGCGCGGCCATGTTCCCCGTCGTCGTCGGGATGGCGATGCTGGCCGGGATGGTGGCCGGGTGGGGTGCGTCGCTGATGCTGCTCGACGTGTCGTCGGCGGAGTTCATCAAGGGCGCCCGCCTCTTCTTTTCGACCTTTGACGTGCGCTACGGGCTGGTGAAAGCGGCGAGCTTCGGCGCGGCGGTCACGCTCGTCGGGTGCATGAGCGGGATGGAAGTACGTGGGGGTGCGGAAGGCGTCGGCCGGGGTGCCACGCGCGCGGTGGTGTGGGGCGCGATGATGATCCTGGTGCTCGACGCATTCTGGGCGGTGACGTGGCTGCTCGGGAGGACGCCATGAAACGACCGGAGGCGAACGACTTCATCGTCGGCAGCGCGGTGCTCGTGACGATGGTGCTGCTGGTGACCGGGTCGATCTGGCTCGGCCAGATCGACGTCGGCAAGCGACGCGAGCGCGTCGAAGCGCGGTTCGAGGATGTTGGCAACGCGCAGGTGGGGAACGCCGTGGTCATTCGCGGAGTGCGATCGGGGCGCATCGAGTCGATCGAGCTCGCGGATGGTGGATGGGTACGCGTCGGGATCGGGCTCGATCCCGACATCACGCTCCCGCGGGATCCGGTCGTCCTGCTTGGCGCCTCGAGTCTCTTCGGGGATTGGCAGGCGACCATTCTCGAGCAGAGCGCCGCGCCCGCCAGCCGGGAGGTGGCGGAGCAGATCCGTCGCGCCAGCGGGAAGCGCGACCTCATGCCAGGGGCCGTTCTGCCTGACGTGGCACAGCTTACGACGGTCGCCGGCGACATCGCCGACAACGTCGCGACGTTCGCGGAGCGCGTGCGTGTCGCATTCGACGATTCGGCGGCGGTGGAGCTGCGCTCCTCGTTCCGCAACGTCGCGACGCTGTCCGCCGAGCTGGCGCAGACCACGCGAACGCAGTCCCGCAACCTCGACGAGATCACGCGGGACGTGAAAGCCGGGGCGAGCGAGCTGACGGAGGCGGCCCGCGCCCTTCGTCGCACGGTGGCGCGCGTCGACTCCTCGACGTCGGCCGGCGAGGTCGCGTTGATCATGGGGGACATCCAGATGGCGGCCGGCACGTTGCGCGACGCCGCCAACGATCTTCACGACCTCACCAGCCGCCTCGGCGGCACGCAGGCGAGGCTCGACTCCCTGCTCGGCAGCTCCGCGTCCGTGATGTCGAAGATCGACCGGGGCGACGGCTCGTTCGCGCGCATGCTCAACGATGACGCGCTGTACACGGGAACGGATTCGCTCGTGCAGGAGATGCGCGCGCTCGTCGCCGACGTTCGTGCGCGACCGAAGCGTTACATCAACCTGCGACTGTTCTGAGCGGGCCGGCGCACCGGCCGGCATCCGCCCCGTCACCCCCGCGCGCTACTGACAGTACCTGAGGTCCAGGCGTCGGGCCGCGGCGAGGAGGAAATCGCGCAGCGGACCCGCCGGTCGCGCTTCGAGGAAGGCGATGAGCTCGGCCAGCTTCGCGCATGCGTCGTCGCGCGTGATGGTCGTGGTGGTCACCGCTGCGTCGCTGGCGTGAGCCGTCGCGGGAGTCAGCGTCGTCGCCGTGACGGCGAGGGACGCACCAAGCAGGATGACGGCGCCGAGTCGCTTCGCGGAGTGCATGGGAGAGTCTCCTGCGGCCGGTCTTGGGGGCCGCGATGAGAGGACGTTCGCGACGGGCAGTCGCGCGCCCGTCGTCGTGTCGCGACGGTCGCAGTGTTACGCGGTGGTCGGCGGTGCGCCACGGCCGTGCGGTCAAGAGCGCGTTGTTCGCCGTGAGCGCCGTGTCGGACGATCTCTCACGCACCCTCAAGGAATCGCCGATAGGCCCTTCATCAGACGAGAGGCATCTTTGGCAAGACGCATCGGCGCAGCCGCACGTTCGCCGATGAGACCCCGGAGGACCTCCATGGCGACCATGCTCCCACTCGTACGCGCACCTGCGCTGCCCGTCGAGCCGCCACGGAGACCGCGCGTCGGGCAACCCTCGCTCGACCGCTACCTCATCGGGCTCCTCCTCGGCGTCGGTCTCGTGGCGAGCGCGTGGGTCGCCCTTCGTCAGGTCGTACCACCCGATGCCGTGCCGGCGTCAGCGGCAGCAGGCGAGTTCTCGGCCGAGCGCGCGGGAGGTCATCTCGCGGTCATCGCCGCCGCGCCGCGGTTCGTCGGTTCGCCAGGCCACGCGGCGACCCGCGCGTATCTCGTCGCCGAGATCGAGAAGCTGGGGTTGACGCCGGAAATCCAGACGACGACGAGCGCGCTCCGCTTTGCAGGAGCCTCCGGCTTCAGCGCGGGACTCGTGCAGAACGTCATCGCGCGCATTCCCGGGACGAACAGCACAGGGGCCATTCTCCTCAACGCGCATTACGACGGCGGCTCGACCGGCCCAGCTGCCGGCGACTGTGGTGCGTGCGTCGTGACGCTGCTCGAGACGGTGCGGGCGCTCCGCGCGGGCCCCGCGCTGGCGAATGACGTCATCGTCGTCTTCTCGGATGCCGAAGAGGTGGGCGATCTCGGCGCGCATGCCTTCGCGACGCAGCATCCGTGGATGCGCGAGGTGCGTCTGGCGCTGAACTTCGAGTCGCAGGGCGGGGCCGGCCCGGCGATGCTGTACGCCACGAGCCCGGGCAACGCCCCGCTGGTGAGCGCGTTTGCTCGCACCGCGCCGCGTGCGCTGACGTCGTCGTTCTTCGCCGGGCTGCTCGCCCTGTTCCCCGAGATGCGCGGCGCCTGCGACCTTCAGGATTACATGGACGCCGGCAGCGCCGGAATGGGCTTCATCTTCATGGGGAACGCGGTCGCCTATCACACGCGGCTCGATGATGCGCGGGCGCTCGACGCCCGAAGCGTCCAGCATTTCGGCGGCTACGCGCTGGGGCTCGTGAGGCACTTCGGCGGGCAGGACCTCACGAGCCTCACCGGCGGCGCGGACGCGATCTTCTTCAATGCCTGGCCCGGGCGCGTGATTCACTATCCGCTGTGGTGGGCGGTCCCGCTCGCGGTGGCGGCCGCCGCGATCCTGCTCGTGCCGATCGTGCGCGGTGTACGGGCGCGACGGATCAGGGTGCCGCGGCTCATCGGGGGAACGGCGACGTTCGCCGCGAGCGTGGTGGCGGGTGTCGTCGGGCCGATGCTCCTCTGGGCCGGGTTCTGGATGCTCGACCCGGACCTGCGCGTCTTCATGGTGGGGCGCTACGCGACCGGATGGTACGTCACGGGGCTGTCGCTACTGACCGTTGCCGTCGTGTCGGCCGCGTGGCTCGCGACGAGCCGCCGCCTAACGGCCCGCGACCAGCTCGCCGGCGCCGTGCTCGGCTTCGGTCTCCTGGCGATGGTGTCAGCGGTCGTCTATCCGGTGGGGAGCTACGTCTTCCTGGTGCCGCTCGTGGCGAGTCTCCCCGTGTCGATCGCGATGCTGGCCGCTCCGGCGCCAGCGACCCGCCGCGCGTGGTGGCTTCGCGCCGCGCTGGTAGTGATCGCCATCGTGCCGACGGTGATGGTCCTCGTGCCCGCGGGCCTCAACGGCTTCCTCGGGCTCGTGAGCCGGCTCGAGGGCACGGGGCGTCTGCCGATGCTCGCGCTGGCGACTCTGTTCGTATCGCTTGCGACCGGCCTGCTCTTCCCGCTCGTTCGGTGGGGGCTGAGTGAGCGCCAGCCCGCCGGTCAATCGCGGTGGTGGCGAGTGCCCATCGGGGCGACGGTCGTCGCGTTCGCCCTCCTCGCGGCGGCCACGGTGCGACACCACTTCGACGCCGATCAACCGCGGCCCGATCAGATTCGGTACGAGCTGGACGCCAACCGCGGCGAGGCACGGTGGGTCACCAGCGACGACCGTCTCGACGAATGGACCTCGCAGTTCATTCCGGCTGGAACTCCGCGCGAGCGCGGTGTGAGGCGCAGCCATCCGAACGGTCCGGCGACGTTCGTCGCGCCGGCGTCGGTGGTACCGCTCGCGGCCCCGGAGCTCACGGTGCTCGAGGATCTCTCGCTGCCCGACCTGCGGCTGCTGCGTCTGCGGCTCCTCTCTCGTCGCGTTGCGCCAATGCTCGAGGTGCGCATCGAGGCGAAGGCGCCGCTGCGGCGCGTGAGTGTCGGCGGGCAGGTACTGGACTTCGAGGGCTACGAGCCCGCGACCCGCGGCGTGGTGAGCCTCGCCTTTGCGGCGCCGCCGAGTGACGGCGTGGATCTCGTCGTGCGCCTGTCGACGCCGGCCGCTGTGCGGATTGGGGTCACCGAGCTGTCGAGTGGGATCCCCGACATCCCGGGGTGGCGCACGCCGCGGCGACCGGTGACGACGATGCCCGCGCCCGGCGGGACAGCCGATGGCATCATCGTGCGCCGCACGTTCGACGTGCCCGTTCGGCACCTGGAGGCCCAATGAAGTCGTACTCGCTATTCCTGCCGATCCGGCGGGAGGAGGATCATATGAAGACGTCCGCACGCACGGCGGTGAAGCTCGCCAGTGCGAGTGTCGGGGCGCTCGCGCTCCTCGGCGCCGGGTACCTCGCGCGGAACTGGGCCCGGTATGGCAAGGTGAGCCGCGATGGCCGGCCGGATCCGCTGCTCGACCGGTTCATGCCGACGTACGAGGTGCGAGAGTACCACGAGACTCGCGTAGCGGCGCCGGTCGAGATCGCGTTCGACGCGGTACGCGCGCTGGACGTCAATCGATCTCGCCTCGCGCGCGGCATCTTCCGCGCGCGCCAGATCGCCCTTCGCGCCGACGACAGCCCGAGGATGCCGTCGCGCCCGTTCCTCGAGGAGGCGAAGGCGTTAGGCTGGGGCGTGCTGGCTGAAGCGCCCGGACGAGAGATCGTCTTCGGCGCCGTGACGCGGCCATGGATGGCGAACGTCCGGTTCGAGAGCATCCCCCCGGGGGACTTCTCGAGCTTCGACACGCCCGGATTCGTCAAGATCGCGTTCACGATGGCGGCGGAGCCGGTGGACGCACGCTCGTCGGTCGTGTGGACCGAGACCCGCGTCGCCACGACCGACGCGTACGCCCGCGATCGCTTTCGCCGCTATTGGGCCGTCGTGTCGCCCGGCGTTCGTGTCATCCGGATCCAGACGCTGCGCCTCGTGCGGGCAGACGCGGAGCGGCGCGCCCGCGAGCCACATGACGAGCTGATGGAGCAGGAGGTGTGACATGCGTATCGTCATTGCCATCGCGATGGTGCTGCACGGCGCCGCGCACCTCGTCGGGTTCGCGGAATCGTGGCAGCTGTCGATGACCGAGCGCGTTCCGTACAAGACAACCGTGCTCGATGGCCGCCTCGACCTCGGGACGGCGGGGATTCGCGTGGCCGGGGTGCTGTGGCTGCTCGCCGCGCTCGCGTTTGGCCTGGTGTCCGCGGGGGCGGTGATGGACACCACCTGGTGGGCGTCGATAGCGGCGACGACGGCGATCGCGTCGCTCGTGCTCAGCCTGGTGTGGTGGCCGGAGTCCCGGATCGGTGTGGCGGTGAACCTGGCGCTCATCGCGACGCTGGCGATGGGACGGCGGGCCGGCTGGGTCTGAGTCCCCGTGCCGTTTACTGTGGCGCAGTTCTTCGACGTCTTTCGTCAGTACCACGAAGCCGTCTGGCCGGCCCCGCTTCTGTTACTGGCGGGGGCTGTCGCCTCGGTTGGGCTCGCGTTGCACGGGGGGCCGTGGGCCGCGCGGACGCTCAGCGCCATTCTCGCTGTCCTTTGGCTGTGGATGGGCGCGGTCTACCACATCGGCTTCTTCTCAGCGATCAATCCAGCAGCTGCGATCTTCGGCGCCCTGTTCATCGGGCAAGGGGCCTTGTTCATCTGGTTGGGGGTGCGGAGCACCCGACTCGCGTTCACGGTGCGCCGCGATACGAGTGGGATCGCGGGAGCGTTGCTGATCGGTTATGCGCTCGTGGTGTACCCCGTGCTGGGTCATCTTCTCGGGCATCGCTATCCAGCCTCGCCCACCTTCGGACTCCCGTGCCCGACGACGATCTTCACGCTCGGCATCCTGCTGTGGTCTCGAGCGCCAGTGCCGCGCGTGCTCGTCGTCGTCCCGATGCTCTGGGCGGCGCTCGGCGCGGTCGCCGCGATGCAGCTGGGCGTTCCCGAGGACTTCGGACTGCTGGCTGCCGGCTTGGTCGCCGGGCCCATGATTCTGCTTGCCCCCAGACGCCGTGATCTCGTGCACGTGGCGTGAGCTCCTCGGGTTTCCGAGCCCGTGATCCCTTCGACCCCGTTGATCCCATCGCCCCCGTCGATCCCCTCGATCCGGGGTGCCGCGGCCTCATCCATGCATCGAATCGGCGGCGCCAGTTTCGCATCCACCTCAGCCCCCACACGTGGCCCCTCGTCGATTCGTTGCCCTGCTCCTCGCGGCCTCGCTGCTCCAGCTCAGCTCGGCTCGAGCGGATGCCGCCTGCGCGGATCACTCGGAGCACGCGGGCACACCACACCCGACGGCCCACGCGACTGGCGGAGCGCACGACACTGGTGCGCATGACGGCCCCGACACGCCGGACGACGCCTGCGACACGCCGGCATTGCCCGATTGTTGTCAGGCATTCGCCTCCTGTGCCCTGACACTGGGCAGTCACGAGGCGGTTTTCACGGGTCCGGCGGCAACGACACGCATCGGAGTGGCGCGCATGGCCGAGCGTGCGCCGTTGTCACCCGTCGTCACGCCGGATCCGCCCCCTCCAAGAGTCTAGGCTCTCACCACGGCACGACCTGGGGCCCGCCGCGCTCAATCACGACGCGGCGGGCGATCGACGTTGGGCACCCGTGCGTGTGCGGCGTCCGGCCTCTACTTGGAGATCTTGATGTTCATCGGAAAAATCTGGAGCGCGGCGCATCGGTCGGCGGTGCGCGTCGCGATCGCGCTCGCGCTCCCGCTGTACCCGCTCACGCTCGGTGCTCAGCAACCCGACACTGTGCAGCACCGCATGCCGGGGATGGTCATGCCCGCCGATACGCCGTCGATGTCGATGGCTGGACCGTTAGGCATCTCGATGGAGCGCGCGGGATCCGGGACGACGTGGATTCCCGATGCCGTGATCCTCCCCTCGCGGCACTTCATGGCGGGCGGGTGGATGATCATGGTGCACGGGTTCGTCTTCGGTCAGTTCGACTGGCAGGGAGGGCCGCGCGGCGTGAGCCAGTGGGGCAGCCTGAACTGGGCGATGCTGATGGCGGATCGCGAGGTCGGCGGGGGCCGGCTCACGCTCCGGTTCATGCCCAGCCTCGATCCCTGGACCGTCGGCCGTTGCGGCTACCCCATGCTGCTGCAATCGGGCGAGACCTGCGGCGGTCAGCCGCTCGTTGACCGCCAGCATCCGCACGACTTCTTCATGGAGCTCGGCGCGGTCTACGAGCGCGCCCTCAGCTCGAACGTGGCGTTTCTGCTCTATGCGGCGCCCGCGGGCGAGCCCGCGTTGGGACCGGTGGCCTTCATGCACCGTCCGTCCGCGATGGACGAGCCTCAGGCTCCACTGGGACACCACTGGCAGGACGCCACGCACATCTCCTTCGGCGTACTGACCGCGGGTCTGTACACGCGCACACTCCGCGTCGAGGCATCGGCCTTCAACGGACACGAGCCCGATGAACGCCGGTGGAACTTCGACCCGATCCGGCTCAATTCCTATTCGGCCCGGGTGACATTCAACCCGACGCCGAACTGGAGCTTCTCCACTGGATTCGGCCGGCTGGATAATCCCGAGCGAACGACGCCCCCCGAGGACGTGCGTCGGCTGGTCGCCTCTGCGATGCACGGCCGGCGCCTGGGTCCGGACGCGCAGTGGGCAACCACCCTCGTCTACGGGAGAAACGCTGCCGAGCATCACCCGGCTTCACACAGCGTCCTCCTCGAATCGGAGGCAGTTCTCGACCGCCGCAACACCGTCTTCGGCCGAGCCGAGTACGTGCAGAAGAGCGGGCACGACCTTCAGGTGCCGGGCGTGGATGACGAGCAGATATTCGACGTCGGAGCGCTCTCGCTCGGGTACATCCGCGAGGTCGTGCGGGGCCGCGGGATCACTCTGGGTGTGGGCGCCCGAGGCAGTGTCAACGTGGTTCCACGCGACCTCGAGCCCGCGTACGGCGCCCGATTCCCGGTGGGCGGGATGGTGTTCTTGCGACTCCGACCGTTCCACGAGCAAGCCCATACTGGAATGCCAGCGACTAGCCAGCCGGCGGGGGAGCACGTGCATGATTGAGATGGCGCAGGAGCGCCCAGTCGCCGGGCGAGGTCGCCCTAACGATTATCCCAACAAGTGAACGGGAGCGAAAGGTCGACTCTCGCGGCGCGGAGCTGATGGTCCTCACACGGTCGAGCGCGGGGTGGCTCATTCGCGCCATTCACTGGTCGTCGCGGAGAAACGCCCCATGACCTTGCCCGGCGATCACGGGTCGCACGGACACGCGGGCCACCCCCG
Source organism: Gemmatimonadaceae bacterium (assembly GCA_036556765.1). Lineage (GTDB taxonomy): Bacteria > Gemmatimonadota > Gemmatimonadetes > Gemmatimonadales > Gemmatimonadaceae > JAICNG01. The sequence continues at coordinate 16,026 of DATBIU010000109.1, forward strand.
GGCTGAGCCCGAAGAGCACGCGGGGGCTAGCCAGCCCGCACGCCCGCACGGCAGGCATGCGGTGCACGGCGCGCATGAGGGACACGGCGCGCATGCGGGACGCGGCGCGCATGCGGGACACGACAAGCATGCCGGACACAGTGTCGCGATGTTCCGCGACAAGTTCTGGATCTCCCTGCTGCTGACGGTGCCGACGCTGATCTGGGGGCACATGCTGCAGCAGGCACTCCGCTACGCGGCGCCGCACTTCCCTGGCTCGCATCTGATACCGGCCGTATTCGGCACGGCCGTCTTCGCGTACGGCGGGTGGCCGTTCATTCACGGCGCGGTGCGCGAGCTCCGCGACCGCCTGCCGGGAATGATGACGTTGATCGCGCTGGCGATCACGGTGGCGTTCGTATTCAGTGTTGCCGTCACGCTGGGGTTCCCCGGAATGGCGCTTTGGGAAGAGCTGGCAACGCTCGTCACCATCATGCTCCTCGGCCACTGGATCGAGATGCGGTCGATCACCCAGGCACAAGGTGCGTTGAGCGAGCTGGCCAAGCTGCTGCCCGACACGGCAACGCGCGTCGTCGGCGATCGAACGGAAGACGTGTCCATCGGCGAGCTACGCCCGGGCGACATTATCCTCTCGCGACCGGGGGCGCGAATTCCCGCCGACGGCCTCGTGCGTGACGGCTCGAGCAGTGTCGACGAATCGATGCTGACGGGGGAGTCACGGCCGGTGGACAAGGCCCGCGGCGACAAGGTAGTGGCCGGCACGGTCAACGAGTCGGGCTCGTTACGAGTCGAGGTCACCGGCACCGGCGAACGAACGGCGTTGGCTGGCATCATGCGGCTCGTCGAACAGGCGCAGTCGTCTCGGTCCCGCGCGCAGGCGGTCGCGGACCGGGCGGCGTTCGCGCTCACGATCGTCGCGATCGTGGCGGGGGCGCTCACCCTCGCCGTCTGGCTGTATCTCCGAGCCGATCGACCGGAGTTTGCCGTCGAGCGGATGGTGACGGTGCTCGTCATCGCCTGCCCCCACGCGCTGGGGCTCGCCGTTCCGCTCGTGGTCGCGATCTCCACCACGCTTGGCGCCCGCGGCGGTCTGCTCGTGCGCGACCGACGGGGTCTCGAGGAAGCGCGGAATCTGACGACGGTCGTCTTGGACAAAACGGGCACGCTCACGTTGGGTGAGCATCGCGTTGTGGACGTCACGACCGTGGACGGGCTGGCGCCTGACGAGGCCGTGAGGCTCGGCGCAGGGGTGGAGCGCGACTCCGAGCACCCCATCGCGCGCGCCATCGTGAAGAGCGCCGAGGAGCGCGGGCAACGGGTTCCACCGTCGAGCGGCTTCACGTATCAGGCGGGACGTGGCGTCGCCGCCACCGTCGAGGGTCGCCAGCTTGTCGCGGGCGGGCCAAACCTTCTCGCCAGCTTGAATCTCGACCTGGAGGAACGCTTCCGCGGCGCGGTCGAGCGAGCGGCGGCGCGTGGGCAGAGCACGGTTTATCTGATCGAAGGCAATCGGGTGATCGCTGCCTTCGTGGTGGCCGATGCGGTGCGCCCCGAGTCGCGGGACGCCGTGCGCCGGCTGCACGACGAGGGCATTGAGGTCGTCATGATCACGGGCGACGCAGAGCCCGTGGCGAAGGCCGTGGCGCAGGAGCTCGGCATCGACGCCGTGCTCGCGCAGGTGCTGCCGGGCGACAAGGCGAAGCGCATCGAAGCGCTCCAGGCGCAAGGCAGAAAGGTGGCGATGGTTGGCGACGGGGTGAATGACGCGCCGGCGCTCGTCACGGCCGACGTGGGGATCGCCATTGGGGCGGGAACGGACGTGGCCGTCGAAGCGGGCGACATCGTCCTCGTCCGCAGCGATCCGCGCGATGTGCCGAGAATCGTCGCGCTGTCGCGTGCGAGCTACCGCAAGATGATTCAGAACCTGTGGTGGGCCGCGGGCTACAACATCGTGGCGATCCCGCTCGCCGCCGGCGTGCTCGCATGGCGCGGGATTGTGTTGTCGCCCGCGATCGGGGCGGTGCTGATGTCGGCGAGCACGGTCGTCGTCGCCATCAACGCGCAGCTCTTGCGTCGGGTGAAGCTGTAGCGGCGAGAGCTCGGGCGCGGCTGTCAGGGAAACGCTGGCCTGCCTTTGCGACGTTTCGCTGACTGGAACTCACTCCGCCCATCCGATAAAGTGGAATACAGGCCGCAGAGCCCGTTCACCCGTACCCCGGTCATGCTACGCACCCTCGTCGCGACGCTGCTGTCCGCTACGTTCGCCTTCCAGATGCTGGCGGCGGACACTGTCGCGTGCACGGGTTCCGCCGAGACGGCCGCGATGCCGGGCATGAACATGGCTAATGAGGGCTCGGCGCCGGATCACACGGGGCATCAACTTCCGTGCGACGAGCCGGTCACCGCGCCGAGCTGTTTGCTCATGGCGCCCTGTACGGCCAGCTTCGTCGGCGCGGTCGCGACAAGGAGGGAGCGGGCGTTAGCGCGTCAGTCGGCGGGCGCGGCGACGGCGGTGCCGGTGTACGGGGACCGACGACGATTCGCATCCAGGTTCAAATGGGAACGCGGATGCCGCGAATGCGGCGAATCTGGCGGATCGGCTT
>DATBIU010000110.1:0-8423 GCA_036556765.1 Gemmatimonadaceae bacterium
GATCAACGACTCGTACGGGCACCTCGCGGGGGACGGCGTCGTGCGCGACCTGGGATCGCTGCTCCGCGAGGTCGCGCGCACTGGGGATCTCGTGGCGCGCACCGGCGGTGACGAGTTCGCGATTCTCCTTCCCGACACCGACGCCGACGGCGCGTTCCACCTCGCCATGCGCGTCCGGGATGCGGTCGCGTCACATCGTTTTCCCTCGGTGCGCGGCCGTCACCGCATCACGGTGAGCCTTGGGGTCGTTGCCGATCGGGCGCAGGATCCGGACATCGCGCACGACATCCACTCGCGCGCCGACGAGGCGTTGTATGCGGCGAAGGACGCGGGCCGTGACCGCGTATGCCTCTGGACCTCCGACCTCCGCGCGGTCGCCGTGACCGCCGCCCATCACCGCGTCACGCAGCCGCTGCGGACGGGGGAGCAGGAGTAGAAAGGGCGCTAAGGGCGCTAGGGGCGCTAGGGGCGCTAGGGGCGCTAGGGGCGCTAGGGGCGCTAAGGGCGCTAGGGGCGCTAAGGGCGCTAGGGGCGCTAGGGGCGCTAGGGGCGCTAAGGGCGCTAAGAGCGCTGGAAAAGCGCGGGAGCTCTGACCTTCAGCGCCCTTAGCGCCCTTAGCGCCCTTAGCCTATCTCCATCCCCCCTTCGCTCACGAGCACTGCCTCTCCCGCGACGCGCACCGCCGCGACGGCGCCGTCGCGCTTGTCCGCTTCGAGCTCCAGAATGCTCGGACGGCCCATCTCGAAGCCCTGTTCCATCACCCACCGAAACGTGCCGGTGGGCGCGGCCTCGCGCGCGGCGAGATACCCGGCGAGCGCGGCGGCGCAGGAGCCGGTCGCCGGATCCTCGGGAACGGAGAGCCCCGGCACGAACACGCGCGCGCGGAGGTCGGACTGCTCGAGCTCCGGATCCCGGGCGACCACCATGATGTCGCGCGCCCAGTACCGCTTGAGCGTCGACTCCCACAGCTCCAGGCGAACGTGGGCCGCCGCCACCGCCGCGCGATCCTTCACCGGGACAATGAGGAATGGCAGGCCGCACGACACGGCCTGCGGCCCGTTAGGCCCACCGAGGAGCTGGCCCGGCTCGAGCGAGAGGATCTCGGCGAGGGTCGTGCGCGCGGGGGGTGGCGGGCCGATCTCGGGGAGCTTGGCCACCGTCAGCTGCGCGGCGACGGCGATCCCACCGCGTGCCCGGATGGTCACCGGCACCGGGCCTACCGGCTCCTCGAGGACGATGCGCGTCTCTTCGCCCGTGAGGGGAATCTCCCCTGACCGAGCGAGCACGACGGCTGCCCCAATCGTCGGGTGCCCCGCGAACGGAATCTCGCCCCCCGGCGTGAAGATGCGCACACGCCGCGCGTGCGCGGGATTCTCTGGGGGATAGACGAACGTCGTCTCGGAGTAGTTGAACTCGCGCGTGATGGGAAGAAGAAGCTCCTCCGGAATGCCGCGGGCATCGGGGATGACGGCGAGCTGGTTGCCCGTGAAGGGGCGAGACGTGAAGACGTCGGTGGTAATGAACCGGAGGCGCATAGGGGTCAGGAGTCTGACTCCTCGGAGCTACTCTTCAGCCAGAAATGGATACGTGAACTCCGTTGGAGGAGAAAATGTCTCCTTGATCGTCCTCGCGCTCACCCACCGCACGAGGTTGAGCTTCGACCCGGCCTTGTCGTTCGTCCCCGACGCCCTCGCCCCGCCAAACGGCTGCTGGCCCACCACCGCGCCCGTTGGCTTGTCGTTGATGTAGAAGTTCCCCGCGGCGTTGCGCAGCGCGATCGACGCCTGCCGCACCGCCGCACGGTCGCGCGAGAAGATCGCCCCGGTGAGCGCGTACGGCGACGTGCGGTCCACCGTGCGCAGCGCCTCGTCCCACTTCGCATCGGGGTAGACGTAGGCCGTCAGCACCGGGCCGAAAATCTCCTCGCACAAGAGGCGGTAGCCGGGATCCTTCGTCTCCACCAGCGTCGGCTCGATGAAGTAGCCTTCCTCACCACGAGCGACGCCACCCTGAACGACCGTCGCGTTCCGCTTCGCGTCATCGAGGTATTCTCCGATCTTCGTGAACGCCTTCTGATCGATCACCGCGCCCATGAAGTTGCGGAAGTCACGCACATCGCCGACGCGGATCTCGCGCATCATCGTCACCGCACGCTCCTTCACCTCCGGCCACAGCGACTCCGGCACGTACACGCGGCTGGCCGCCGAGCACTTCTGTCCCTGGTACTCGTACGCGCCCCGCGCGATCGCGACGGCCAGCGCACGCGGATCGGCCGACGGATGCGCGACGATGAAGTCCTTGCCTCCGGTCTCGCCGACGATGCGCGGATACGATTTGTAGCTCCCGATGTTCTGCCCGATCGTGCGCCAGATGCTGTTGAAGACGCCCGTGCTTCCGGTGAAGTGCACGCCCGCCAGCTCGGGGCTCGCCAGCACGGCATCGGTAATCGGGGCGGGATCACCCGGGAGAAAGTTGATCACCCCCGGTGGAAGGCCGGCCTCCTCGAGCAGCCGCATGATGTAGTAGGCGCTCAGCATCGCGCTGCTCGCCGGCTTCCACACCACCGTGTTGCCCATCAGGGCGGCCGAGGTCGGCAGGTTGCCGGCGATGGCGGTGAAGTTGAACGGGGTCACCGCGTACACGAAGCCCTCGAGCGCGCGATAGTCGAGCTGATTCCACATGCTCCGGTCGCTGATCGGCTGCTCGTCGTACAGCTCCTGCGCGAAGTGGACGTTGAAGCGCCAGAAGTCGATCAGCTCGCAGGCGGAATCGATCTCGGCCTGATGCGCCGTCTTCGATTGGCCGAGCATCGTGGCCGCGTTGAGCGTCGAGCGCCACGTCGTCGCCAGGAGCTCGGCAGCCTTCAACAGCACCGCGGCGCGGTCTTCCCACGGCCAGTTCGACCACTCCCGCCATGCCTCGCGCGATGCGGCGATCGCCATCTCCGCATGCTTCGGCGTCGCCTTGTGATACTCGGCCAGCACGTGCCGGTGGGCGTGGGGCATTACCGAGCGGCCGAGGTCGCCGGTGCGAATCTCCTTCCCGCCGATGATGATGGGAATCTCGATGCGCTCCGACGCCATCGTCGAGAGGCGTGCCTTGAGCTCCGCGCGCTCAGGAGACCCCGGAGCGTAGGTGCGGACGGGCTCGTTCACTGGCTTCGGAACGCGACGATTCCCGCTGAAGCCGGCGAGACCGGAGGCGGGCAGGATCGCTGGCTGCGACGGGGTCGCGGGAACAGGTGCCTGCTGCTCGCGCGCAGCGGCGGCCTGGGACTTGGGTGGATTGGCCACGGGTGCTGACATGGCAAGACCTCTCGACGATGAGCGTTTCGGCCGCTCGTGGCGGCTGCATTCAAGATACAGATGCCTGCGAGTCGGGCCAACCGCGTGCGCCGCGGCGATAGATTTCCGGCCGGAGAAAACCGCGCGGGCCGCGAACGAAGGGCGAGAAGGCGACTGGCCCGCCGCTGCGTGCCGACACTCAACAGGGAACGATGCGCTCGTGATGACGTGGAGCCGCGGAACAACGATCGGCGCACTGCTCATGCTGTCCGCGTGCGCGAACGAACCAATCGAGTGGGAAGCGCCACACGACATCCCTGGCGGGATTGGCGCAACGACGCGATTGACGATCGATGCGAACGGCACGCCGCGTCTCATCGACGAGCCGGGCGTCATTGTGCCGCTCGCATCGGGAGCCTGCGACACGTCGGTAGTGACGACCCGTGCGCAGGGTGACGAATGGTACGCGGCCTGGTTCCTCGAGCGGGTGGATGGCAGCGTCGTGCTGATGGTCGCGCGATCGACCGACGGGGCTGCGACATGGGGCGCGCCGGTGGTCGCCGACGGACGTGATCGGGGACGGCGCGGATGCGCACGCCCCCGTCCGGCGCTCACCGCCGATTCGGCGACCGCCTACGTGCACACCGCCTACTTCATCGAGCCGATCGAAGGGGCGGGCGTGTGGTACACGCACTCCATGGAACGCGGGACGGTCTGGCATCAGACGATCGGTGTTCTGTTCGGCGATGAGCCGGCCGCGGCGAGCGTCGCCAGCGCCGGCGATACCGTCCTCGTGGCGTACGAGCATCCCGGCTCGGGCGGGTCGCGGCTGGGCGTCGCCATCTCTCGTCAGGCGGGGCATACGTTCGCCGAGCGACTGCGCGTCGTGCAGGCGAGCGGGGTAGTGCGTGCACCGAGGATCGCCCTGCGAGGTGGCCGCATCGCGCTGGCCTGGGTGGAGGGGTCCAGGGGAGCGGAGGGGGCCACGGCCGGCGCGCGAGCCCGAATGCGCCTCGGGAGCTGGCGTTAGGCATGCCGCTGGAGCTCCGGTGTCCGATGTCCGGGACGCGGGATGGAACAGTCCCTGCGCGGGCCGTCTCTGAAGACCGATCTCTGAGACCTGACCTCTGACCTCTCGGCCATTAACTCACGAACCATGCCCTACCTCGGAGCCCACACGATCGACAACGGCGGCATCCACATGGCGGTCGCGCGCGCCGAGAAGGCCGGCATGACCGCTCTTCAGATCTTCACCGCCAAGCCGCGCTTCATCAACGACCGGATGTCGATTCGCCCGGAGCGCGTGAAACGCTTTCGAGACGCGCTCGCGGAGACGGCGATCGATGCGCGCCAGGTGATGGTCCACGCCCCCTACTCGCTGAGCGTCGCCAACGCGGACGAGGCGAAATGGACACGCGCCAGCGCCGGGCTCACGAAGGAGCTGGAGCGCTCGACGCAGCTCCGCGTCGGCGCGGTGTGCTTTCATCCCGGGAACGCCGGCGGTGGTGACCGCGAGGAGGCCGCGAAGCGCGTCGCCAAGGCGATCGTTGCCGCGTTGCGGGCCGTCGAGGGGAGCACCCGTCTCCTGGTCGAGAACACCGCCGGCGCCGGACAGCAAATCGGTCGCACCGCGGCCGAGGTCGGCGCCATCCTGCGGCGCGTTCCGGACAAGCTGCGCGAGCGCACCGGCTACGGGCTCGACACCTGCCACCTGTTCGTATCGGGGTACGACATCAGCGCATCGCGCGCGGCGTTGGCGGGCGTGATCGACGAGTTCGAGGACGCCTGTGGGGAGCCGCCCTCGTTCTTTCACCTCAACGACAGTGCGGGGGAGCTCGGCTCGAATCTCGATCGCCACGTGCTCATCGGCGAAGGCGCGCTCGGCAAGGAGCCGTTTGGATGGCTGTTGCACGACCGGCGAGCGGCGAAGGTCCCGCTCATCCTCGAGACGCCGCAGAAGAACTACGACGTGGGCGACGACGATCCCACGCCGGACCCCTGGGACGTGAAGATGCTCGAGCTGCTGCGCAAGATGGCGAAGTAGCTATTTCGCCGCGCCGACGAGGACGATGTCGCCGCTCGGGACATCGACGCCGCCGGCGGGCTCCTCGGTCACGGCCACGGCGGCGAGTGAATCGGCCGCGAGCGCGTATGTCGTCGTGACGATCGCGTTGCCGTCGGCCGACAGGGTGAAGATGCCCGCGCTGATCTTCCGGTCGGCGGGCGTGATCAGCCAGAGCTGGTACGTCCGACCCTCGGCAGGGATCGCGACGCCGTAGGCAAGGAAGGTCCACGCACCGCGCGTCTGGTTCCAGAACATCCGCGCCCTCCCCGTCCGGCGCTCCGTTGGGGCGAGCTCGATCACACGCACGCCTGGACCGATCAGCCCAGCGATGATCTGTTGCCGCTGCTTCTCGCTCTCGCGCGCCTGCGCAAGCTCCCGGCGGGACTGCACCAGCATCGACCCTCCGAAGAGGATCAGCCCCGCGACCGATGCCGCGAGCACCATGGACGCGATCCGCCAGCGACTGGCGCTCTGCGGGGCGGCCGCGTGAGACTGGCGAAGCGACAGTGGCTCGCGCTCCGGCAGCTGGCCGGTCGCGAGACGCGCCCGCGCCTCGCGATCGGCCACCGTGCGGGCGAGAAGGCGCGAGCGGACGCCATTGCAGCGCCGCGCGTCGAACGATCGGTCCGGTGCCGCGAGCGCCAGCTCTCCCGACGTCGCGCGCAGCGACTCCATCTCGCGGGCGCACTCCACGCAGCCGGCGAGGTGCGCGACTACGGACGCGCGCTCCTCGGGGAGAAGCAGCTCCATGGCATGGGCCGCCAGGAGCTCGCGGACGTCCTCGTGCGTCATCGCGCTCATGTGTCGCGCTCCCGCAGAATTCCAAGCCGGTCTCGGAGCTTCTCCATCGCCAGGCGCACGCGAGTCTTCACCGTCCCGAGCGGCTGCCCGGTGTGCTCGGCGATCTCGGTCTGACTGAGCCCGCGGAAATAGGCGAGCTCCAGCACTTCTCGTTGCTCCGGTGGCAGCGCCAGCAGCGCCTGTCGCACCAGCGCTCGCCGCTCGGCGACCTCCGCACCGCGCGCCGGGTCATCGCCGCGACGTGTGGTCGCGTCGACCACCGCACGTTTCGTTTCGGAGAGGTGGCTCATCGTCTCCTCCTGCCGCCGCCGGCTTGCGCGCAGCCGATCGAGCGCGCGGCTGCGCGCGATCGTCGTCAGCCACGTCGCGACCGCGCCGCGCGTCACGTCGTATCGCTCCGCCTGCCGCCACGCCTGCCAGAACGTCTCCTCCACGGCTTCCTCGGCCTCGTCGTCGTCGCCGAGGATGTGCACGCACAAGGAGAACACGAGCGGGGACCATCGGTCGTAGAGGACGCCCAGGGCGTGCTCATCCCCGCCGGCGATACGCGCGACCAGCGCATCGTCACCATCCGGCGAGCGCACGTCGGCGATCATCGCCCGCCTCGAGGACAGGGCGGTGGCTGCAGGCACGGCACTCCAGGAGTGGGACGTTCGGTATACGACACGAGGTGTGGATTTGGATTCGCGAAGAATAGCCCGCCCCTTCGGCGCGGCAACACGCCAGAGATCCGTTGCCCCGCGACGTGCGTATCTCCGGACACAACTCACTGGAGATACATCATGCGTTTCACTGGCCTTTCGCTCGCCCTGCTCGTCCTCGCCGGCGTCGCCTGCGCGTCCGGCTCAATGGAGAACAGCGACAGCATCGCGGCGGCGCCCCAGTCGGTGCAGAGCGCGCCGCAGCTCACTGACGCCAACATCGCCGCGATCGTCGTCGCCGCGAACGCCATCGACATCGAGAACGGCGAGCTCGCGCTCGAGCGCTCCCGCACCAGCGACATCCGGCAGTTCGCCCAGACCATGATCACCGATCACAGCGGAGTGAATCGGGCGGCGGTCGATCTCGTCACGAAGCTGAAGGTGACCCCGGTCGACAACTCGACCAGCACCGGCCTCGTCGCGAGCGCGAACGCCACGCGCGCGTCGCTGGCGCAGCGCAGCGGGGCGGACTTCGATCGTGCCTACATCGCCAACGAGGTGGACTACCACCGCGCCGTCCTCTCGGCGATCGACGACGCGCTCATCCCCGGCGCGCGGAATGGCGAGCTGCGCGCGCTGCTGGTGAGCGTGCGTCCGGCGATCGCGGCCCATCTTCAGCATGCGGAATCGCTGAAGCAGCAGGTGGCGAACTGATGCGTACGCCTCGGACCCCGTACGCCGTCGCGTGCGGGGTTGCCATGCTGCTGCTCGGCGCAGCGGTCGTCATGGGCGCGCGGCGCGCGCCGGCGCGGTCGCACGTGGTGCGGATCTCGGGGTTTCAGTTCGTCCCGCCGCGGATCAGCGCCGCGGTCGGCGACACGGTCATCTGGTCGAACGAGGACATCGTTCCGCACACGGCGACGGCGGTCACCGGCGCGTGGGACTCCGGGACGATCGCCGCAAAGGGGCGGTGGACGCTCGTCGTCCGGGCGGCGGGCCGCGTCCACTACCAGTGCGCGTTGCACCCGAGCATGAAGGCCACCGTCGAGGCCGAGTAGGAATCGAGCGCTTTCCCCTGTGCGGTGCGCAGTGCGTACGAGGGAGTTTTCACCCTTGCGTCTCCTGCAAGCCTCTTTACTTTGAGGCGCGATGGAGTCCGTGGTCGTCGGGGAGAACGGATCCCTCAACCTCTCGGGAGAGAATCGATGCCCGCAAAGAAGAAAGGCGCGAGAAAAGGCGCGAGGAAGGGCGGCGCCCGTCGGAAAGGCGCGGCGCGGAAGAAGTCGGCCGGTCGCCGGAAGAGCGCGAAGAGGAAGTCGAGCGGTCGCAAGCGCACGCCGAATCCGGCATTCATGAAGCCCATGCAGCCCGACGGGGCGCTCGCCGCCGTCGTTGGCGATCGCGCGATGCCACGCACCGAGATCACGAAGAAGCTGTGGCAATACATCAAGCGCAACGGGCTCCAGGATGCCAAGGAGCGTCGCATGATCAACGCTGATGATCGCCTGCGCAGCGTCTTCGGCGGCAAGAAGCAGGTGTCGATGTTCGAGATGACCAAGCTGGTCAATCGTCACATGAGCTGATCGGGTTCTCCGTCGGCTCCCGAGCGGGGGGCGTGCCGCGCGCGGCACG
>DATBIU010000111.1:0-29338 GCA_036556765.1 Gemmatimonadaceae bacterium
GAGCGGCGGCGATGATGCCGAGCCCCGCGACGATGTCCCAGAGCGCCTGCGCGGACTCCGAGTCACCGTCGTCAGCGAGGAGCTCGAGCCCTACTTCGGCGAGGGAAGCGCGCGCGGCCTGCTCGTGCTCGAGGCCGACGAATCGTGGGCGCCGATTCGAACCGGCGACGTGATCGTGCGGGTCGACGGCGCGCCGGCGACGGAAGAGTCGCTTCGCGAGGCGATGGAGTCACGTCGTTCCACCGAGGTCGAGCTGCTGCGCCGGCGGAGGTCGATCATCGTGTCCCTGAACGGAGGGCCCTAGCGCGCCCGCACGCCCCGCGGTCGCCATTTCGGTCTCCTTGGAGCTCGATGTGGGACTCCCGGCGTCGTCGGCTCAGCTCGCTGCCCCGCCTTCCCGCTTGGGAATTGGCATCTCCGCCTTGTCGCGCGCCGGGCCGACGCCCAGCGCACGTTGCGCCACGGCCTCCATGTCGTGTGGAACGTCGAACCTCCGGAGCGCGTGGCGTGCGAGACTTACCGCCAGCTCGCGCTCGCCCACCAGTGCCCGCCCCGCACCGTGCGCCTCGAGAAAGGCGCGCTCGTCGTCGCTGTGCGTTCGCACGACGACCTCGACGTTCGGATTGAGTCGCCGCGCCAGGGCGAGAATCGCGCGCGCGTGGTAGGCGTCGGGCGCCGCGACGACGACCAGTCGCGCGCGCTCCACGTGCGCTTCCCCCAGCACCTCCGGCCGTGACGCATCTCCGAAGATCACCGGCAAGCCCCGCTCGCGCAGCGATTCCGCCATGTCACGATTGTGCTCCACGATGACGAAGGGAATCCCGTGCAGCACCAGCTCGTCCGCGAGTGGGGCCCCCACACGGCCGTGGCCGATGAGGACCGCATGATCGCGGAGCTGCGACTCATCGACGGCGGGTGGTAACTCGGCCAGCGCCCCGGCAGACCGTTCGAGCGCGGCCGCCATGCGCGGCCGCTGACCCAGCCAGCGAGCGGTGCGCTCCGCGGCGCCAAACGCGAGCGGATTCAGGCTGATCGAGAGCAGGGCGCCGGCCACGATCAGACTCTGCCCTTCCGGTGGTAACAGGTTCAGCGACACCGCCAGCGCGGCCAGGATGAACGAGAACTCCCCGATCTGTGCCAGGCTCGCCGAAATGGTCAGCGCCGTGCGCACGGGATACCGGAAGGCCAGCACGATCGCGAACGCGCCGACCGACTTCCCGATCATGACGATCAGCACCACCGCCAGCACCTCGAGCGGCTGGCGAAAGAGGATCGTCGGGTCGAACAGCATCCCGACAGCGACGAAGAACAGAACGGAGAACGCGTCCTGAAGCGGCAGCGCGTCTTCCGCTGCTTGATGGCTGAGGTGCGAGCCGTTCACCACCATCCCGGCGAAGAACGCGCCTAACGCGAACGAGACGCCGAACAACGCCGCCGCCCCGACGGCGATCCCGATCGCCACGGCCAGCACCGACAGCGTGAACAGCTCGCGTGAGCCGGTGCGCGCGACACGCTCGAGCAGCCAGGGCACGGCCCGGCGTCCCACGACGAACATGAGGACCACGAACGCCGTCACCTTGGCGAGCGTGATGGCGATCGCTCGCCCGAGGCTCTGTTCCTCCCCGCCAGCCGCCCCCGTTTCCGGCGTGCCACCGAGCGACACCGCCAGCGCGGGGAGCAGCACGAGCACAAGCACCGTCGCCAGATCCTCGACGATGAGCCAGCCGACGGCGATGCGCCCGTCCACCGAGTCGAGCATCCCGCGGTCTTCCATCGCCCGCAGCAGCACGACGGTGCTCGCCACCGAGAGACAAAGGCCGAAGACGATCCCCGACCCCCACGACCAGCCCCAGAGATGCGAGACCGCCGCGCCGAGCACCGTGGCGACTGCGATCTGCACGATCGCGCCGGGCAGCGCGATGCGCCGCACGGCGAGCAGATCGGCCACCGAGAAGTGAATGCCGACGCCGAACATCAGGAGAATGACGCCGATTTCTGCCAGCTGCTGCGCCAGCGTCGCATCGGCGACGAACCCGGGGGTGTAGGGGCCCACGACGACGCCCGCCACCAGATACCCGACGAGCGGAGGCAGTCGCAGCCGTGTGGCCGCGAGCCCGAACACAAACGCCAGCCCCATTCCGGCGGCGATCGTCGCGATGAGCGCGGTCTCGTGAGGCATGGCGGGAGCGGCCTGGGAGCAGGTTAGTGTTCGGGGGTACCGCGATGATCCAACGGCTCGTCGCGGACCCCCTCGGCCGCCTCGAGCTTCAACCCCCCCGAAACGCCCCCACCGTGGCGTCCTCTCCCCCCAAAAAACCAAGCGCGGCTACCGCCGACGCCTCACCTTAGGGGGTCGCGACTAGCCGCGCCTGTCAACGAGTGCCTCATGCCTTATGGCCAGGGACGGAATCGAACCGCCGACACGCGGATTTTCAGTCCGCTGCTCTACCAACTGAGCTACCTGGCCCCGAGCGTGCAAACTAACGGAACGGGCATTTTCACTCAACCCGATCCCCTCTCGCTCTGCATCCGATCGTCGCACGTCAGCTCGAGCGCCTGCCCCCACTGGGCCGTGACATCGCTCGACGCCTCATCGACCATGATTTCATCGGCGAAGCCGCGAAGATGGCGTACTTCTACTTCCTCTCCGTCTTCCCGGCGCTCCTGATCGTCTTCGCCCTCACCGGGTTCATCGGAGGGGATGCGGCATTCGCCCGCATAACGACGATCGTCCTCACGCTCACGCCGCCCGACGCGACGGCCTTTCTCCATCGATTCATGGCGGAGCTGGCCGCCGAGCGCCGGCCGGGAATGCTCTCCTTCGGCGCGCTCGTGTTGTTCTGGGCCGGATCGAGCGGCATCGCCGCCCTCACCGAAGCTCTCAACCGGGTCCACGGCGTCTCCGAAGGCCGCGGATGGCTCAGCCGTCGCGCGCTCGCGCTGTCGATCCTGGCGGTTGGCTCCGTGTTGATCGTGCTGTGCACGCTCATCGTCGTCGGCGGAGTCTCCGCGTTGCGCGCGCTCGGACTGTCGCAGGTCTGGGATGTCATCCGATGGCCCCTCGCCGCCGCGCTGCCGCTCCTCGCGCTCTGGCTCGCGTTCTATTTTCTCCCCGATCGAGGACGCCGGGGCGGCGTCTGGGAGGCGTTCATCGGGGCCGGCGTCGCGACGCTGCTCTGGGCTCTCGCGACCGCGCTCTTCAGCCTGTACCTCTCCAGCATCCGCGACTACAGCCGCCTCTACGGCGCGATCGGGACAGTGATGGCGCTCCTGATCTGGTTCTTCCTATCGGCGTTCGCCGTCTTGCTGGGCGGGGTAATCGACGCATCCCTCGAGCGGCGGCACAGAGAGGGGACGAGCCAATACATCAACGTTCATTGATGTATTCCATGCAAACCTCGAGGTCTGCCAGCGTCGAGGCCTCAGCCGCGGTGTCGGTCCCGCCCTGAAGGAGCGCGAGCAGCCGCTCTAGCCTCGCCACTCCACTCGGGTCCAGCGCGTACCAGACGATCCGCCCCTCCTTGCGCGCAAAGACGACCCCGGCCGCACGCAACGTCTTGAGGTGAAATGACATTAGTGATTGGCTGACCGCCGTTCCGCCACAGAGCTCGTTCACGCTGCACTCCCCCGACCGCAGTCGATCGAGAATGGCGAGGCGGGTGGGGTCGGCGAGCGCGGCAAATAGCGGCGCAGCCCGGTTGAGAAGCGAAGCCATGGATCAATATATGAGCATCAATTGATGTGTCTACCCTGAGCACCCTGAGCACCCTGAGCACCCTGAGCACCCTCGAGCACCTCGACCGAACACCCTGGCCCTGCCTATGCAGCGATCTCCCCTGACACCCTGGGAGGCATCGATGCGCTACACTCGGATCCTGCTCACGGCCACCGCGGTCACGCTGATGGCGTGCGCGCAAAGACAGGTGGAAGTCGACACCGGCGACGTCGTTCTCGATTCGCGGTGGATCGCCACGCTCGCCCCCGTCGCCGCGCGCGACTCAGCGGCGATCACCGGAGCGACCACGGTCGCATTGGGCGGGCGCGCCAGCATGATGCGGGGCGCCAGCTCGGTGGAGACGCGCGCCATGCTCTCGCTCTTCGGCGCCGCTCCCGGCTCAACCCACGCCTGGCACATCCACCTCGGCTCCTGCAGCAACGATCGTGGCGTCATTGGCTCGCCGGAGCTGTACACCCCGGTCGTCGTCGGCAACGACGGCCGCGGCGACATCACCATCACGCTCCCCTTCACGACGCCCAACAGCGGTGAGTTCTACGTCGACGTCCACGACTCGCAGAGCTCCGCGAGCCGCATCGTCGCCTGCGCCCCGTTGAGCGCCGGAAGCGCCTAACGCGCGCTGAACGCCCACGAGGCGGTCGTGCCGGCCCCCGGCACGACCGCCTCTCGTGTGTGATGCTCGCTTTGGTTTTGGGGGAGGGTGTTGGGTTTGGCCCCTGGCCCTTGGCCCCTGACCCACTCTACTCCACCCTGATCTTCCCCTTCACACCCGAATAGCTCAGCCCCTTCTTGCGCCACCCGTCGACGATCAGGTCGCCGCCGACGTCGACCACGCGAATCCCGCCTGACCCGTCACGCAACACGTGCACGGAGCCGCCGACGCCATGCGCGGTGATCGAGCCCGATCCATCGCGCAGTGCCACCGATCCCGTCACATCGCGCACATCGATCTCGCCCGATCCGTCATCGATCGTCACATCGCCCCGCACGGTCTGTATCTCGAGGCTCCCCGAGCCATCGCGCACGCGCACCGCGCCAGTCACGTCGCGGATCTCGACGCCCCCCGAATTATCATCGATGTCGAGTGCCGCCGTGCCGGTCACACGCAGATCGCCGCTCGAATCCTCGATCTCCACCGGAACGGTGCGGGGAACGGTGACGGTGAGATCGAGCGCGGGGCCACTGTCCCAGCTCGAATCCCAGTCGCGGTGTCTCATGTCGGGGATTTCCACGACGATGCGCACGACGTCACCCTCGCGCGTCCCCGTCAGCTTGATCTCCTTCAGCAGATCTTCGCGCGGCGCGCGCGCCGTCCCCTCGGCGACCACCTCGCTCGCGCCATCTCTCCCTTCGACACGCAGCCATCCGGCCCGCGCTTCGATGATGATGCGCGATGCCCCGCGGGCGTCTACGCGCGCCGAGCGCGGCTCATCGTAGGCGATCACCGGAGTGGATCTCGCTTCGTCGATGATGACTGGGGCCGGGCCCAGCGCCGGAAGCACGACGAACAGAATCGGAATGATCACTGGCAGCCTCCGTGAATGAAGCGCCGATGGTCGCGCGCGGCGCTCTCCGTTTCTCCTCTCTACGAGCCCATACCCCCCACAGCTTCAGGGGCGAGCACGGAGTTGGACACCGTGCGCGGGCCGATGGTTTGGAGTTGCGGCCGCCCGCGGCGACGTAACCGTCTGGCCACGAAACCTCGACCTTTGCCGGCGGATCGTTGCTTTCTTTCGCGAGTTGGCGTTACCCTATTGGCGGCGTCAGCATCCCCGGCGCCGCCCCCTGGCGCTCACCGTTCAGAGCGCTCCCGCCACACTCTCTCGAGGATGCACCGCATGTTCAGACTTCGTGCGATCGCTGCGCTCGCCGTGGCCGCCGCGCTGGGCGTACTCGCGCCCTCCGTCGTCAATGCGCAGGGCGTCACCACGGGCGCGATCACCGGTCTCGTGACTGACGAGTCCGGGGTCGGCGTCGAAAACGCGCAAATCCAGGTGACCAACCGCGCGACCGGCCATACCACGGCCAGCCTGACGCGAGGGGGCGGACGGTACTTCGTTCAGGGGCTCGAGCTCGGCAACCGATACGCGGTCACCGTGCGCCTCCTGGGCTTCGCGCCCCAGACGGTCGAGAACATCAGCGTCGTACTCGGCGCCTCGACCGCGGTCGACATTCGCCTCGTACGTCAGGCCACCGAGCTTGCCGGCGTCACCGTCACGGCGACTCCCGCCGAGTTCTCGCCCTCCCGACACGGCATCTCCACGGTGGTCTCCGACTCCGCCCTTCGGAAGCTCCCGTCGCTCGAGCGCAACTTCACCGACTTCGTCGCGCTAACACCGCAGGTCTCGACGAACGTGCGCACGGGCGGTCTCTCCGCTGGCGGCGTGAACAACCGCTTCAACCACATTCAGATCGACGGCGCATCCGAGACCGACCTCTTCGGGTTGGGCGCCACTGGACAGCCCGGAGGCCAGGCGAGCGGCAAGTCGATCGCCATCGAGTCGGTAAAGGAATACCAGGTTCTCCTGACACCGTTCGACGTGCGACAAGGCAACTTCGCCGGGTTGCTCGTCAACGCTGTCACCAAGAGCGGTACGAATGAGCTCCGAGGCACTGCGTACGGCTTCACCCGGGGCGATGCGTACACGCGCTCGCAGCCGTACATCCGCGACTACGAGAATACACAGTACGGCTTCGCGGTTGGCGGGCCCATCGTGCGCGACCGCGCGCACTTCTTCATCAATCCCGAATTCCAGCGAGTGAACGAGCCGGCCAGCGGCGTGTCGATCCTGACGCGCGGCGTGGATACACTTCTCGCCGCCCCCGTGACGCGCTTCCTCTCGCTCCTGGGACGGGACAACATTGCCGGCGGCTCCGCCGATCCGGTGACGAACGAAAATCCGCTCACCAACGTCTTCGGACGGGTGGACATCCAGCTTCCGTGGAACACGTCCATGGTCCTCCGGCACAACTACGGCCGCGCGGAGGATGATGTCTTCTCACGTGGCAGCACCTCGCCTTACGACTTTCCCCTCAGTAGCAACGGATACTTCTTCGAGTCCTCGAAGAACTCCACCGTGCTCCAGCTTCGCACACAGTTCAGCAATGCGATCTTCAACGAGCTCATCGCTGGCTACAACACGATCCGCGATCGCCGCACGCCGCTCGTTCGCGCGCCATCCGTCGAGACGGTCGTCACCGGCGCGACGCTGCGCGCCGGCGCCGAGCGGTTCTCGCACGCGAATGAGCTGGACCAGGACGTGATCGAGCTGACCGACAACGTGACGTGGACGCGGGGCGATCACTCGTTCACCGTCGGCGGCCTCGCCAGCTTCTACGACGTTCGCAACCTGTTCCGGCAATCCTCACTCGGCCACTGGCGCTTCGGCAGCCTCGACTCGCTCGAGCTGCGTCTCCCGAACCAGTACATCGTCGGCGTGCCTGTCGCGGGCGACGGGGCGGTTCGCTTCAATGCGGCTGTCTACGCCGGCTATTTCCAGGATCAGTGGATCGTCTCCCCCAACCTCACCGTCTCGGCGGGCCTCCGGTTCGACGTTCCCGTGTTCCGGGATCGGCCGCCCAGCAACCCGACGATGCTGTCGCAGTTCAACCGCGACACACGTGACGTCCCCTCCGGGAACCTGCAATGGTCTCCACGAGTGAGCTTCAACTGGGACGTGACCGGCGACCAGCGCAATCAGCTTCGCGGTGGCATCGGCGCCTTCACCGGCCATCCGGCGTACGTGTGGCTGAGCAACGCCTTCCAGAACTCCGGCCTCACCGGGGTGGCGCTGCTGACCTGTAACGCGCCTAACGCGCCGGCGTTCAGTTCCGCCAATGTCGCCAGCCCGCCGACGCAGTGCACGAATGGCACGTCGGCGAGCGCGGGAAGCGAGATCAATCTTCTCGCCCAGGACATGCGGTTTCCGCAGACGGGCCGCCTCTCTCTCGGCTATGACCGCGATCTCGGCCGAGGGCTGGTCGGCACCCTCGAGGGGATGTACACCGTCGGCATGTACTCGCCGTTCTACGAGAACATCGCGCTCGCCGGTCCTCAGGGGGTCGACGTCAACGGCCGCGTCATGTACGGGCCCCGTCCGAATGCGCCGGTGCTCCGGGTCGCAACGCGCGGCCAGGTCTTCGAGGCCCGGAACTCGGAGTGGAAGGACCGCTACACCCAGCTCACGACCGGGCTCAAGCGTCGCTTCCAGGACAACTGGGAGGCGTCGCTGTTCTACACCTGGTCGCGCGCGCGCGACGTTCAGACACTCACCTCGAGTACCGCCTTTTCGCAGCTCCGCTTCGGCCGTGTCTGGGCGGGCAACCTGTCCGACACTCGCGCGACGCGCTCCTCGTTCGAGCAGCCGCACCGCATCGTCGCCACCGGGGTCTACACGTTCCCGACGCGCACCTCGGTCTCTCTCATCTATCAGGGCGGGTCCGGCAGACCGTTTACCTACATCTCCTCGGGAGATCTCAACGGCGACGCCTTCACCCTCAATGATCCGATCTACGTTCCAACAGCGGCCGAAGTGCCGGCGATGAACTTCCAGCAGTACACGTCCGGGTCATCGACCGTCACGCCGGCCCAGCAGGCGACGGCATTCGAGCAGTTCATCCAGAGCACCGAGTGTCTGAGCGAGAACCGCGGGCGGATCTTGCCGCGCAACGAGTGCGCATCCCCCTGGACCAACCTGCTCAACGTGTCGGTCAGCCAGGCGCTCCCGGTCTTCAGACAACAGAACGTCTCCGTCCAGCTCGACGTCTTCAATTTCCTCAACCTTCTCAACAGCGACTGGGGCGAGCAGACGTTCCTCGATCCGCAGGTGACGCTCCTCGACTATCGCGGCCTCACCGA
Organism: Gemmatimonadaceae bacterium; assembly: GCA_036556765.1. Classification (GTDB taxonomy): domain Bacteria; phylum Gemmatimonadota; class Gemmatimonadetes; order Gemmatimonadales; family Gemmatimonadaceae; genus JAICNG01. The sequence continues at coordinate 8,595 of DATBIU010000111.1, forward strand.
CCCGGCGGGCTCGTTGATCCAGGGGGCCGCCACACCAGCTCAGCCGATCTATCGCTACACGATCGGGCAGAACCGGTACAACTTCTCCAACATCGAGTCGAACTATCAGCTTCAGCTGTCGCTGCGCTACAGCTTCTAGGACGTGACGATGAGGAATGAGGGCCGAGGAGTGAGGAATCGACTTCCTCACTCCTCGGCCCTTATTCCTCATCATCGCCTATTTGAGAATGTCTTCCGCCCTGGCGAACGCCTCCACCGCGCGCCTCACGTCCGCGCTCTGCAGCGCCGCCAGACGATAGAACCCGGGGTCGTTCCATTTCGCGAGCGCCACCCACAGGACGATCGCCCGCTCCAGCCGCGCATCTACGTCCGCCCCGGCCGGGATCGACACACCCTGTTCGGCCGCGAATCGCCGAAAATCCGCGATCACGTTCTGCGCTACTGTTGGCCTCGCCGCAAACGCATCGAGTGTCGTGTACACGACGCCCGCCGCCATCACGTGCCCCGCGATCCACTTGAGCTCGAGTCGCTCCTCGTGCACGCGCGCGAGCCACACTGGCTCGGGGTCGGGCTCCGGAAACACGATGTCAGGGAAGATGCCGCCCCCGCCGTACACCGCGCGGCCGCCCGCCGTCTTGCACGATGGACGCCCAACCGTGTCGCGGTCCGCGCCGGCCAGACGGTAGTAATCGCGGCGGGTAATACCATGGTAGCGCCGCTGAATGACGCGCCCGCACGGCGTGCGCACGTGCCCCACCACCAGCATCACCACCGACCCGTCCGTCAACGGAAATCCCTGCATGAGCAGCGATTTCCCGAAGCTGGGCCGGCCGACGATCAACGCGCGGTCGTGATCCTGTAACGCGCCGGCGACCAGCTCCGCTGCGCTGGCGGTGCCGTCGTTCACCATCACCACCATGGGATACCGCTTCTCGCGGCTCCAGAACGAGCGCCCGACATACCCGGTATCGGTTACCTCCTCCTTTCGTCCCTGCTGCGTGTATACGACCGCCCCTTTCGGCAGGAACTCGCCCGCGACTTTGGCTGCTTCATCCACCAGTCCGCCGCCATTGTCGCGCAGGTCCAGCACCAGTCGCTTCATTCCCGCCCGCTCGAGCTGCGACAGCGCATCGTGCAAGTCGTCCGCGACCTTGTCCGACTCGAACGATGTGAGGCGGATATAGCCGGTCGTCGGATCCAGGAGAAACGACGCCACCACCGCGCTCTCCTCGCCCGGGCGCTCCCGCTTCACCTCGCGCTCGAGGACGACGCGCGTTCCATCCAGTCGTCTCCGCTCCAGCGTTAGGCGAACCCTCGAGCTCTTCGCTCCGGCCAGCGCGATCTCCAGCTCCCCGGCGCTCTCCCACGGCACCGGCTTGCCGTCGACCGCGATCAGCTCGTCACCGGGCAGGATATCGGCGCGCGCCGCCTCGGTCCCTGGCGCCACCGAAATGACGACCGGGGCACCCTCGACCATCCCGAAGCTCACTGGAACGGGGTGCATCTTCCGCTCGCGGTAGGCCTTCTCCCTCTCAGGGGTCAGCTGGTAGTAGGCGTACACCCACGAGTGCGGATCGGCAGCCGACACCATCCCGCGGATCGCCGACATGATCAGCCGGTGCGTGTCGAGCGAATCGGGATGATTCACCCGCAGCTGATTCAGCACCTGGCTGAACAGCTGGAGGTCCTCGTACATCGTCCGCTTCCGGATGACACGCGTGCTGTCCTGCGCTGGCACGGTGTGGGCGACGCAGCCGACCGCCGCGACTCCCAGCAGGAGTCTGCGCGCGGATCGTGCGCAGTGGGCTCGCATGCTACCTCCCTCCCGCGTTCGAGAGCGCGGTGAGCCGCGACTGCACCGCCGGTCTCATCTCGTGATTCGCCGACGCCAGCGCCATGAACCTGTTGTACGCGGCGACCGCTTCGCTGGATTTCCCCTGCGCCTCGTACGCGCTGGCCAGAATCGCGTGCGGCCGGGCGTACCAGGGCTCCAGCTCCATCGCGCGCACGAGGTGCGGCTCCGCCTCCGCGGGCTTCCCGATCGCCACCAGCACCGCGCCGTACTCGGAGCGAAGGACAGCGTCATCGTCGTTCAGCTGCACGGCGAGCTCGTATTCGGACAGCGCGGTGGCAGTGTCGCCAGCCGCCAACGACAGTGCGGCCATACGCTGGTGCGCGATGTAGAACGAGAGGTCCTCTGTCAGGGCACGCCCGAGCGCCTCGCGGGCCTCCTGCAGCTTACCCGCCTGGATGTAGGCGTTGGCGCTGCTGAACTCGTACATCGCCTTCGACTCGTACAGCACGACGAGATCCTCCTCGTCCTCCTTGCGGTATCCCTCGAGCGCACGGTTCATCTCGGCGACAGTGCTGTCGAACTGCCCCATATGGTAGAACGCGCGCGCGCGGTCGGCGTGCAGCTCGTAGTCCTTGGGCTTCTTGGCGATGGCTTTCGCGTATTGCGCGACGGCCTCCGGAAAGCGGGTCTCGCTATAGGCAACCCAGGCGAGGAAATCAGGGCTCGCGCCAATGACGCCACCGCGACCAGTGAGCTCATCGACGAGGCGGTCGATCAGCATCTTGTCGTGGCGCCGGAACAGGAACGGATCGCGCAACATGGCGCGGTACAGTAGCGAGTCGACGCGCTTCGTCTCGGCCGCCCGAAGCACGTACTTGGTCCCATTCAGGTACTTCCAGAACCGCTCGAGATCGGAGAGGTGGTATGCAATACGTTGCGCGTAGAGCGGCTCGGCCCACGCGGGGTCGAGACGCGACGCCCAATAGAATGCGTCCTGCGCGCTTCGCGGGCTGCCGCGCATCTGGCCCAGCCCCCAGTAGTAATAGGCTGCCGCCGCATTCGTGTCGCGGTGAGCTTCCATCTTGGGGCGCTTGGGCTCTTTCGGCTTTTTCTGCGCGTCGGCGGCGGCAGCGGTCAGGAGAGCGGCCACGAGGAGAGAGGCGGCGCGGAGCGGTCGCATGGGCATCCTTCTGCGGAGTTACGGGATGTGTCGCCACTGGCGACATGTTCGTCAGACGGTTGGGCCACGGTTCGAGCACGTGGCGCCGTTCGTGAGAATCGGTACTACAGGCGGGTTCACCTTTCCGAGGATCCATCGCCCGCACGTCGTCGTCGACGCGCGTCAGGCAGCCTGGGTCACGGTCGCGTTAGGGTACAACGCCTGACAATTACCTGCCAGTGTCCGATCGACACGAACCGAACATCTCCCACCGCCAGGCCCATTTACAGGGCACGCTCCTGGCAATACTATCGGGTAGGCAGGCGCTCTCTGCACCTGCCATCGCCGCCGCGTGAACGGCGTGGCGGTACCGCCCCCCAGGCGCTTGCCTGGGGGGCTCTTTTCTTACGGCAGGGCGCTAAGGGCGCTAAGAGCGCTAAGGGCGCTGAACGGGCGGGACGGAGAGGCTTTTCTGCAGTCGCCGGAGCAGAAACGCCGTCCTCCGTGCGTTGTTCTCGGCAGCCGCGGTAGCCTCACGTGGCCGGTATTCCAGAAGCACTATCGCTTCGAGGTGCGTCTGGATTTCGCGCAAGGAGCCGGAGGCGATCGAAAGATGGCGCAGGTAGTCACCACGGGCTGAGCGCTCAAAGCCCTCTGCGATGTTAGCGGGAACCGAAACCGACGCCCGGCGCAGCTGCGTGCCGAGTCCGTACCGCTCGATGTCCGGAAGCTGCCGAGCCACTCGATAGGCTTCCACGAGGAGCTCCATGCTGACTTGCCAGGCGACAAGATCGCGGTGACTCCGGAGTCGGCCGGCATGGAACGCCTGCACATGTACGGTGGGCACGCCAGAATGTCCGAGCCCGGTCGCGCGACATCGTCATCTTCCTGTTGCGAGAGGGATCGGGGTAGCGCCCTTAGCGCCCTTAGCGCCCTTAGCGCCCTTAGCGCCCTTAGCGCCCTTAGCGCCCTTAGCGCCCTTAGCCCCTATCGATCCTTCAGCCGCTTCGACATCTCCTCCAGCAGCTTCCGCTCCTCACTCGTCAGGCTCGACAGCCCCTTCTCGCTGATCTTGTCGAGCACGCGGTCGAGCGCCTCGGTCTTGGCATCGCGAGCGTGCGCGACCGGAGTGGCGGTGGCCGGCCGGCGCGGCGCTGCCAGTGCCTTGTTGCTCCGCGCAATCACCTCGTCGATCCCTTCGCGTCGCTCGGAGTCACGCGGCCGCGAGCGTGGAATCGCGCGAGGGGGCTCGTCAGGCACATCCGGCAGCGGTGACATGCGCTCCCGTAGCCGCTCGAGACTCACGCCGGCCGAGATCCACCGCAGGTAGAGCCAGCCGAACGCGAAGCCCCCGAGGTGCGCAAAGTACGCGACGTTGGGCGACGCGCCGACGACGCCGAGGCCGCGTGTCAGATCGAGCACCGCCAGCCCGGCCACGAGCCACTTCACCTTCACCGGCACGAGGAAGAACAACACCTCATCATCCGGCCACCGCATCGCGTAGGCGAGCATCACGCCATACACCGCCCCCGACGCACCGATGAGCGTCCCATCGCGTGTCATCATCAGGTGCATGAGCCACGCGCCCAGCCCGCACCACACGTAGTACAGGCCGAAGCTCCGCGGATTCCACGCCTGCTCGACGCGTCGCCCGAAGAGCCACAGCGAGTACATGTTGAAGAAGATGTGCAGGAAGTCCCCGTGCACGAACATGTACGTCAACACGGTCCACGGCTGCTCGGTGAGATCGCGCACGTGGAAGCCGAGCCCGGCCTGGATGTCGGCGCGATCGATCATCGTCATCTGAAGGAAGAAGACGACGACATTCATCGCGATGAGCCACCGCACCGCGGGGGTCATCCGCGGTGGCTCCAGATCATCGGTGACGGTGAACGACATGCGGCTGCTCCTGCGCTGCTCGTGCCTCTAATAACCGCGCGTTCGGCCGCGAGTTCCGCGCAGCCCGGAGCCGGTCAGCGAACGCCGATCGGCGAGGGAACGGGGAGCGTGAGACGAACGTCCGGGTGCACCGACGCCGCCTGCTCGAGAAGCGAAGCGTAACGCCGGTCGAGACCCCGCTTTTCCTCGCCGGGGAGGGGATGCACAACAATCTTCGTGCCCGTGCTGACGGCCCGGGCTTGCTCGATCAATCGCAGCACCACCTGATCCGAAATGCCCTCGCGCAAAGGCAGAATGAGGGCATGCTCCAGCTTTCCCTGCGCGGCCACGGCGAGCATCTCGAGCGCGCGGTCACTTGCTGCTGACGGCGCACCGAAGTCGATCGTCACCTGAACCATCGCCAGGGCGAAGGCCAGCTCCGCCACCGCCTCGGGGCGCGCAACGTCGGCATCGAGCATCACCGGCAGCGGTGGCGGCTTCTGCTGGAAGGTCGCCACCAGGAAGTTCACCCCCGCCAGCGGATCACGGCCGGCCAGCGCGATGGAGTGCGCACGCGATCGCTCGAGGGCTCGGTCCACATGCCGGATCATCGTCTCCGGCGTGTACATCGTCGCCGTCTCGGCCTCCCCGGCGAATCGCACGAACAGCTGTCGGTACCCCGCCCACACGCCGAACGCCTGCACGCCAGACGCGATACCGCTCAACGCAGCCGTGGCGGTGGCGGCGCTCCGGCGCGATGGTGTCACTTCGGCGTCCTCGCCTCGAGCGCCAGTCGAACGATGCGCTCGCACAGCAGAGGGAAGGGAATTCCATGCGCCGCCGCGGCCTGTGGGATCAGCGACGTCTCGGTCATCCCCGGGAGCGTGTTCGCCTCGAGGCAGTAGAACTTCCCTTGAGGCGTCATCCGAAAGTCGATCCGGGCGTAGCCGCTGAGCTTGAGCGCGCGAAAGGCGAGGAGCGCCTGCTGCTGCACGTCCATCGTCTCACCGGGCGTCAGCTTCGCGGGGAACTCCTCCTCCGCCATCCCCTTCATGTACTTGCACTCGTAATCGTAGATCTCGTGCTTGGGGATGATCTCGCCCACGGGGAGGGCTTGATCGCCAAGCACCCCGACTGTGAGCTCGCGCCCGGGCACGAACGCCTCGATCATGACCTCGTCGTCGTACTTGAGCGCCTCGTTGATCGCCGGCTTCAGTTGCGGCGACTCCTTCACCAGCGTGAGTCCCACCGTCGATCCCTGCTTCGATGGCTTCACGATCACGGGGAAGCCGAGCGTCGACTCGACCTCGGGGGCGGTCACGGGCGCCATCAGCCATTCGGCCGTCCCAACTCCCGCCGCGCGAAAGAGGCGCTTCGAGAGGTCCTTGTCCATCGCGAGCGCACTCGCGAGATGGCCGCTCCCGGTGTACACCACTCCCACCATGTCGAGCAGCGCCTGCACCGTGCCGTCTTCGCCCTGACCGCCGTGCAGCGCGAGAAACACGACGTCGGCCTCTCGTATTGCCGATATCGTGCCGAGCGATGGAGAAAGTGATGTGCGCGTCATTTGCGCGAGCGCCTCGAGCGACGGGGGCGCCGTCTTGACGACCCCGCTTGCCAGCATCTCCTGCTCCTCGGCTTCGTCGATCGCGCCACGCGCGGTATCGAACGACGTGACCTCGTGACCCTTCGAGCGCAATGCCTGCGCGATGCGCAGCCCCGACGCCAGCGAGACATCACGCTCGGCCGAGGTGCCTCCCATCAGTACCGTGATTTTCATGATTGCAGAAGAATGTTCCGGGCGTACGGGGCGGGCAAGCAACACCGCCGCGTGCGCGAGAGTGCGTCAGTCGGCGAGAGCGCTCGAGGTGCTGCGTTCAAGGCGCCAGCATGCGCGCGCGGGTGAAGTCAGACGACGCGACAGTCCACCGTCCGCGACATCGACCGTGCGCACGAGGCGGGCAAGCTCGCCCCCCGGCGCGGCGCGCCACTCGCTCGCATCGATCGTGCCCGACGCGCGCACCATCACGTGCGCGACATCACCATCATCGGAGTATCCGATCTCGCCGAGCTCCAGGACGAGCAGCCCATCCCCACCGGCCGGGCCGAGCGACGCATACATTTTGGGACCTCGGGGCCGGGCGATGCGCGCGAGAATGCCGCGGCGGCCAAGCTCCTGCCGAATCGCGGCCGTGGACGGTGCGTTAGCGGTTTGCGGAAGCCGTATTTCGGTGCTCGCCGTTCCGCCGACCATGCGCGGATGACACTGTCCCGCTGCGTCGATGACGCACACCCTCTCGGCGACGACGCGGGTGTAGATCGCGATCGCGCGCGCGTGGACCCCCTGCTCGGCACGCTCGCATCCGATGCTTCCGGCCGCGAGCTCGCGCCGCTGTCCGGCGGAAAGGCTCGTGGCGCAGCCGGCCAGGGCGAGGAGAGGAAGGTGTTGAAGGAGATGACGCATCTGGGGCTCGAGGCGGGTGCGGACCACCCGTGAGCGGCGCGGGCGGCGTCTGGGGGGATGACGAGGGCCGCACATGGGGCGTAACGGTCGCGGGGACCTGGAGCGACGTGTACATTGCTGACGATGCCCCTCTCGCCGATCTCCTTACTGGTCACTGCCTTGGCGCTCGCCGCCTGCATGGACCGTGAGACCACGCAGAAGGCCCTCGAGTCGCTCGGCGCGTCCGGTCCGCGACCCGACGTCATGCCCGCGATGCTGAACGAAACGCTGCCCTTTCGGTATCCGCCGGCCCTTTTCGCCCAGAAGGTCCAGGGCAACGTCACGCTTCGGATCTTCATCGATAGCACGGGCGCCGTCCTCTCCGATTCGACGTCGGTCGAGGAGTCATCAGGCTATCCGGGGCTCGATTCCGCGGCGGTGAAGGGAACCGAGGCGCTGCGCTATCAGCCGGCAATGCTCGGCGGGAATCCCATCGGCGTGTCGATCCTGCTGCCCGTCTACTTTCGCCACCCCGAGATGCCACCCCTTCCCGGCGACACGCTCATCAATCGCGCACGGGCCCGCCAATGACCGCGCGCACGGAGCCGGTCACGCGCGTCGAGCGCAATCGGCGTCCCTACGACGACGTCATGGCGACGATTGGATGGACTCCGCTGATCCGGTTGAACAAGGTCACCCGGGGCATCCGCACCCCGGTGTACGGCAAGGCTGAGTTCTTCAATCCGGGCGGCTCGGTTAAGGACCGCATCGGGATGCCGATCATTGAGCAGGCGGAACGTGAGGGACGGCTCAAGCCGGGCGGCACGGTCGTCGAGGGGACGAGCGGGAACACCGGAATCGGGCTCGCCATTGCCGCGGTGATGAAAGGCTATCGCTGCGTCTTCACCATGCCCGACAAGATGTCGCAGGAGAAGGTCCGGCTGCTCAAGGCGTTCGGCGCGGAAGTGATCATCACGCCGACGGCGGTGCCTCCCGATCATCCCGACAATTACGTGATGATGGCCAAGCGCATCGCGGAGGAAACGCCGAACGCGATACTCGCGAACCAGTTCTACAACCAGGCGAATCCCGAGGCGCACTACGCGACCACGGGCCCGGAGCTTTGGGAGCAGACCGAAGGGCGCATCACGCACTTCGTTTCATCCGCGGGTACCGGCGGGACGACGACGGGCGCCGGACGATACCTCAAGGAGCGGAATCCCAGGCTACAGGTGATCGTCGGTGATCCCGTGGGGTCGATTCTCGCCGAGCTGTGGCGAAGCAAGGGGCAGACGAAGCCGGAAGGCGTTCCCTACAAGGTCGAAGGCGTGGGACAGGACAAGCTGCCTGGAACACTCGACCTCTCCGTGATCGATGAATACCAGAGTGTGAGCGACCGTGACGCCTTCGCGATGGCCCGCCGCCTCACGAGAGAGGAAGGGTTGTTCGTCGGCGGCTCCTCGGGCCTCATCGTGCACGTCGCGCTCACCGTTGCCCGCCGTCTCGATGATCCGAACGCGATGGTCGTCGCGCTCCTGTGCGACACCGGCGAGCGCTATCTCTCGAAGCTGTACAACGACGAGTGGATGCGCGAAAACCAGATGATGGAGCCGGACAAGCTCACGTTACAGTCGCTCCTCTCGCGGAAGGACGGCGACACCCCGTCGGTGGTGAGCATTGCATCGGGCGCGACCGTCCGTCAGGCCCTGCGCCTCATGACACTGCACGATGTGTCGCAGCTCCCGGTCATGGACGGGGACAGCTGCGTCGGCTCGGTGAGCGACTGGTCGCTGTCCGCCAGGAGTCTCGAGAACACCAAGCTGCTCGACGCAACCGTGAGTGACATCATGGAGGCGCCCTTCCCGATGGTCGATTCGGGACAGTCCGTGGACGCCATCGCCAAGCTCCTCTCGAAGGCCAACCCGGCCGTTCTCGTGCGCAGCGGCGGACGTCTCGCCGGCATCGTCACCCGCTCGGACGTCCTTCAAGTGATGATGGCCCGGTGAGGCCGCGAGCGCTGCGAGCCGCGCGCGTCGCGTGGTTCGTCGCCTTTGGCGTGCTCCTGTGGCTGGGCGCCCGAGGCGTCTCCCCCGCGCCCCCGCTTGGCCCGTTCCTCGACCCCGTTCACGGCGTGTGGGCCGCCGGGCGCGGCGGCTCGCTCACCGAGCGCGACAGAGCTCGTGTCGCGTCGTTAGGTGCCGACGTTCGCGTGATCTACGATGACCGCGGCGTCCCGCACATCTTTGCATCGTCCGTGGAGGACGCCACGCGGGCGCTCGGGTTCGTCGTCGCGCGCGATCGCCTCTTTCAGATGGAACTCGCTACACGTGCGGCCGCCGGCCGGCTCACCGAGCTCGCCGGAGCCCGCGCCCTGGAGGTCGACCGCTCGCAACGATCCCTCGGCCTCCCCTGGGCGGCCGAGCGAAAGCTCGCGGCGCTCGATACGAGCAGCGCGGGCTGGCGTACGATGCACGCCTACGCCGAAGGGGTGAATGCCTGGATCGGGTCGATGCGTGACGAGGACGTGCCACTCGAGTATCACCTGCTTGGGTTGCGTCCGTCGCGGTGGCAGCCGGTGCAATCCGTCCATCTGCTCAACCGAATGGCGTGGATCCTCGCGCATGGCGAGCTCGAGCTTCGCATGCGTCAGGTCGAGGCCCTCGTTGGCCGCGAGGCCGCCGCGGCGCTCTTCCCTCGTAACAGCCCCATTCAGGAGCCGATCGTGCCCAACGGGCGTCGCGAGCCGCGCGTCGACCTCGCGACGCTCCCCGCCCCGCGAGCACCTGACACACGCGAAGCCAACGTGCTCGGTGCGCTCGATGGGCTTCGCGAACGTGTTCGGCTCGCCGGCGTGACGCCCGATGACCCGGGCGATGCCCTCGGAAGCAATAACTGGGCGGTCGCACCGCGTCGTACGCGGGATGGACACGCCCTGCTCGCCGGTGATCCGCACCTGGAGCTCACGCTCCCATCGATCTGGTACGAAGCCCATCTCGTCGTTCCGGGCGAGATCGACATCTACGGGGTCACCATTCCCGGCTCACCAGGGATCATCATCGGGTTCAATCGAGATGTCGCCTGGTCGTTCACCAACGTCGAGTCCGATGTCGTCGACTACTTCGTCGAGGTGGTCGATGACCCGCGTCACCCCACGCGCTACCGGCTCGACGGCGTGTGGAAGCCGCTCGTCTCACGCGTCGAGGCCTACGTCGACCAGCGCGGGCGAACGATCGCGACCGACACGATCCTCTATACGCATCGCGGTCCACTCGCGCGCGAAGGTCTGCTGTGGATTTCCACCCGCTGGACGGCCCACGACACGACGAATGAAAGCGACGCCCTCGCGCGCGCGGCACGCAGTCGCTCGGCCCAGCAGTGGTTGGAGGCGATGGCGAGCTTCTCCGTTCCGGCCCAGAACGGAATCGTTGCCGACCGGACGGGGAGCATCGCGATCCGCTCGACGGGCCGGTTTCCCATCCGCGCGCCCGGTGCGCGCGGCGACAGGCTGCAGGACGGGTCGTCGAGCGCCAACGATTGGCGCGGGGCGCTTCCCGTGTCGCGCTATCCGTTCGCCATGAACCCTGCGCAGGGCTACCTCGCGTCGGCGAACCAGCAGCCGTTCGATCCGCGCCTCGACTCGACGTATCTGGGCGCGCACTGGTATTCGCCCTGGAGGGCGATGCGCATCAATGCGCTGTTGCGCGGCGATTCGAGCGTCACACCCGAGGCGATGCGGCGCTATCAGACCGATCCCGGCAGTGCGCGCGCGGAGGCGTTCGCGCCGGCGTTCATCGCCGCTGCCGCGACCATGTCCGCGGCCGGACGAGGTGATCCAACGCTCGACACCGCCGCGCGCTTGCTGGCGGAATGGGACCGCCGATACACGAAGGACGGCGAGCGTGCGGTGCTGTTCGAGTCGATGATGACTGCGCTCCAGGATCTCACCTGGGACGAGCTCGCGCGGCCGGCCCGCGCCGTGTTGCGAAACGAGCGGCGCCGTGGGACCCTCAGTCGCACGACGCCACCACGCGTGGACACGCCGGCCGACCAGATGCTCGCCCTCCTGTTGCACGACCCGTCGAGCCCATGGTGGGACCTGCGCGTCACACGCCAGCTCGTGGAACGGCGCGATGACATTCTCGCCAGCGCCATGCGCGAGGGCTATCGCCGCGCCCGCGACCGTTATGGCGACCCCGCTTCCGGTGCGTGGCGCTGGGACCGCGTTCATCACGCCAACATCTACCATGTGCTCCGCCTCGAGGCGCTGTCGCGACTCGACATCCCCGTTCAGGGTGGCCCGTCTACCCTGAGCCCGTCATCGGGAGAAGGGCGATTCGGCGCGAGCTGGCGCATGGTCGTCGAGCTCGCGCCCGAGGTGCGCGCATGGACGATCTATCCCGGTGGCCAGTCCGGGAGCGCGGCCTCGAGTCGTTATGCAGACCGCGTGGCCCGGTGGTCTGCCGGCGAGCTCGAGCCCGCGCTCGTTCCGCGAGCGGAACCCGACATACCGGCGAATCGCGTTGCGGCCCGATTGACACTCACGCGGGAGGACTAGATGCGCTTCGCTCTGCGTACGGCGCTGCTCGCGTTCTCGTTCGCGATCGGGACGTCGATTCTGGGATGGTGGGCAGTTCCGCTCTTCTCGGCAATCGCCGCCGTCCTGGCGCGAAACATCCGTCATCAGGCGACGGCGGCTGCCCTGGCCGCCGCAGCCGCATGGGCGGTGCTGCTCGCCTGGTCCGCCACCCAGGGGTCCGTGTGGACGTTCGGCGGCATTGCTGGTGGCGCAATGGGACTGTCCGGGGTCACGTTGATTCTCGCGACGCTCGTGTTTCCCGCCGCGCTCGCGTGGATCACCACCGTGGTCGTTCAGCTGGTGGCCCGAGGAAAACCCGTCACAAACTGATGTTCGGCTTGCCCCCCGAGCGCCTGTCGCCCTAACGTGGACACGGTGCCGCGCTCGCTTAACGCGCGGCCGGACGACGCGTCTACCAAGGCGTCATCCTCTCTCTGGACGGATACCATGCGCGGGTCACTTCGTTCTTTCGCCTTCCTGCTTCTTCTCGGCGGCATCGCGGCGTGCGCGAACGACGCAACGGCGCCCGACCCATCGGCCGACGAGATCGACGCAACCGCCGACGCCCTCGCCTTCGCCGAGGGCCTCGGATTGCCCGGGACGAATGCGGATCGGGAGACCGGGTCGGCGCCGGTGGGCACGACTCGTGAGCCTTGCCGCTACAACGAATCCGAGGGACGGTGGGTGTGCCCGCCGATCACGCGTGACGGTCTCACGTTGCTTCGCTCCTTCGCCTACACCGATGGCGACGGCAACCCGATGCGCCGGTTCGACCCGCTACTGACGGCGGCGGCCAACACGCGAAACGCCGTCTTCGGCACGCTACACCGGGACCGCGCCACCATCCAGATTCGCAGCGCGGGGGAGATGACCGTCAGCGGCCTGCTCGGCGAAGAGACGACGCACGTTCTCGACGGCCGTGAGGTCGGTAGACGAGCGACGGAGATCGTCACCGACCAGGGCACGTCGAGCTCCGTTCTCGAGTTCGCGAACCGCACTGTCGCCGTGGTGGTTCCCCTCGTCCGGCGCACCGACGCTGTGCTCCCTCTTCGTCGGTGGCCGCTGTCCGGGCAGACGATTCGCGCCCATGCGCTGTCGCTCACACGCAACGGCGAGACTCGCACGGAACGCTGGCGCGAGACGACGACCTTCAACGGCACCGCGATCGTGCCGGTGGAGATCGTCAACGCGAACGGCACACGGAGCTGCGTGCGCAATCTCGAGACGGGGGTGCTGCGCTGCGAAGAGTCGTAAGGCGCTAAGAGCGCTAAGAGCGCTAAGAGCGCTGGAACAGCGCTGACAAACCGGGAGCGCTGGAACGGTGCAGCGGTTCCCAGCGCCCTTCCAGCGCCCTTAGCGCCCTTAGCGCCCTTAGCGCCCTTCCAGCGCCTTCGCTTTTCTGACCAGCTCATCCAGCTGCTGAAGCGCCTGAAGCGGCGTCATCGCATCCGGCTCGAGCGCGCGCAGCCGCTCGACCACAGGGTGCGGCTGGCCTGACAGGAACAGCCCGAGCTGCTCGTCCCCCGGAGCGGCAACGGGTACGGCCGAGGCGCCGGACGCCACCAGGTGACCGCCCTCGAGTAGCCGGAGGATCGCGCGCGCGCGCGCGAGCACCGCCGAGGGCAACCCCGCCAGTCGCCCGACCTCGATCCCATACGATCGGTCTGCACCGCCGGGGCGCAACCGGTGAAGGAAGAGCACTTCGTCACCCACCTCCCGTACATCCACCGTGTAGTTGCGAACACCGCTCAGCTCGTCGGCGAGCTGAGTGAGCTCGTGATAGTGTGTGGCGAAGATGGTCTTGCATCCCACGACGTCGTGCAGATGCTCGCTCACCGCCCACGCGATCGACACGCCGTCGTACGTGGACGTTCCCCGACCGATCTCATCGAGAAGTACCAGGCTGCGCCGCGTCGCCGTGTGCAGGATGGCGCTCGTCTCCGCCATTTCCACCATGAAGGTGGACTGCCCGCGCACGAGGTTGTCGCTCGCGCCTACGCGCGTGAACAGACGATCGACGACGCCGATGCGGGCGCGCTGCGCCGGCACGAAGCTGCCGATCTGCGCCAGCAGCACAATGAGTCCCACCTGCCGGAGGATCGTCGACTTGCCCGCCATGTTCGGGCCAGTGAGCACGATCAGCCGTGCGCCCTCCACGAGCGCCAGGTCGTTGGGGATGAACTTGTCGCGCGGCATCATCCGTTCGACCACGGGGTGGCGGCCAGCGGTGATCTCCAGCGCGAAGTCGTCGGTCATCTCCGGCCGAGTGTATCCCTCGCGCTCTGCGACCTCGGCCAATGCCGCGAGGACATCGAGCTGCGCGAGTAGCGCCGCCGCACACTGCAATCGCGCAATGGATTGCCCGAGTCGCCCACGCAGCGCCTCGAACAACACGCGCTCGCGGACCTCGATCCGTTCGGCGGCCGTCAACACTTTCTCCTCGAAGTCTTTCAGCTCGGGGGTGACGTACCGCTCCGCGCCCGAGAGCGTCTGGCGACGCTGGTAGTCCTCCGGAACGAGGTGCGCGTTCGCGTTCGAGACTTCGATGTAGTACCCGAACACCTTGTTGAAGCCGACCTTCAGCGACGCGATGCCGGTGCGCGCGCGTTCTCGCGCCTGGATCGCGGCAATGCCGTCGCGCCCGCCGTCGCGAATCGCCCGCAGCTCGTCCAGCTGGGCGTCGACGCCACCTCGCACTGCCGGCTCCTCTCCAATCGCCGCCGGGGGCCGCTCCACCAGCATGCGTGTCACGTCGTCCGCGAGGTCGGCGCAGCCGTCCCACGTCGCCAGCGCATCGGCGAGAACGCCCTCCGCCGCCACGCGGCGAAGCGCCGCTTCCACAGCGGGCATCCGGCCTAACGAAACTCCGAGCGCACCGACTTCTCGGGGAGTCGCACGGCCGGCTGCGGCTTTTCCCGCCAGCCGCTCGACGTCCCGCACGCCGTCGAGGGCATCGCGAAGGGCTTGCCGCGCGATGAGATCTCCAGCCAGTGCCGCGACCGCCGCGAGCCGGCGCTCGATAGCCGCTCGATGCACGAGCGGCGCGAGCATCCACTGTCGCAGCAGCCGCGCGCCCATCGGCGTGATCGTTCGGTCGAGTACACCGAGGAGAGTCCCGGCGACATCTCCGCCTCGCATCGATTCCACGAGCTCGAGATTTCGTCGCGTCATCTCGTCGACCGGCATCGTCGCGCCCGCGCGTTCGACGATCGGGCGCGCGAGGTGGGGAACGCCGCCCGGTTGCAGGTCACGCAAATAGCGCAGTAGCGCGCCAGCGGCGGCGACCGCGAGATTGTCCTCGGCGCCGATACCGAACCCCTCGAGCGAGTGGACGCCGAACTGCCGCGCGAGCTCCGGCCGGGCCAGCTCGGCATCGAACTCCCACGCCTCACGTTCGGTGACGAGCGCATCCTCCTCACGCGCCGGGTGCCTCGCGGCGATCGGAGAGCGGCCCCCCCGCGGCACCACGATCTCGGTTGGGGAGAGGCGGGCCAGGACCGCATCAACGTCGGCGAGTGGCACGGTCGCGAGCCGCGTCTCGCCGGTGGAAAGATCGGCGGCGGCCAGTCCCACCGTGTCGTCGCTCATGGTTAGCGCGCAGAGGAAGTTGTTGCGCGCGCCATCGAGCAGATCGTCGGAGAACGCCGCGCCCGGCGTGATCGTCTCGATCACCTCACGCCGCACGATCCCCTTCGCCAGGCGTGGGTCCTCCACCTGCTCGCAGATCGCGACTCGAAAGCCGTGCTTGACCAGGCGCCGAAGGTATTCGTTCACCGCTTTCACCGGCACGCCGGCCAATGGCACATCCGCGGCGCCGCCATTGTGTCGCGCGGTGAGCGTCAGACCGAGCACGCGGGACGCGACTTCCGCGTCCTCGTAGAACATCTCGTAGAAATCTCCCATTCGGAAGAACAGAATCGCGTCCTGATGCCGCGCCTTGATCTCCCGGTATTGCTGCATGAGGGGCGTCTGCGCCTCCCGCGTCGTCACGGCGATTCGGCCTCCGTCACGAACGCGTCGATTCGCTTCGCCTTGAGGGAGCGTGCGGCGTCAGCCGCCACATCACGCGATGGGTACCGTCCAATGCGCACGCGCCACAGCGCGCCCACCTTCACCACCCGCGTGTCGTGTCCCTGCGCTCGCAGCTGGCGGTGCCGCGCATCCGCATCGGCACGGTTCGCGAATGCGCCGATCTGCACCGTGAAGGCTGCGCCTCTCCGCGCGCCTGGGGGCGTAGCGACTGCACCGGGACGCGCTGGCATGGCACGTGTCGACTCCGCTGTTGGCGCGCGCACGACAACGGTCGTGTCCACGCCCTCGCACCGCTGCGCGTAATACTCCAGCTGATTCCGCATCTCGACCGCCTCGGCGGGTGTGTGGCGACGGGAGTCGTCCAGCCGCGCACACGCGCGAGGGAAGTTGCCCTCGTCGAAGTGCACGCGCGCCATCCAGAAGCTCGCGCGTGCCCGCGACGGGCCCGACGGATGCTCGCGCACCACGCGCTCGAGGTGCTGCATGGCCTGCGCTCGGTCACCGCGCGCGAGCTCCAGCTGCGCGAGGCCTACGAGGGCGCTCTCGGCGCGCCTCGAGACCGGAAACTCGATGATGATCCGCTTGTAGTCGCGCTCGGCGTCCGCGGCCGTCGCGGCGAGCGCCGCACGCCAGTACAAGGCCTCCACGTATCGCGGGGACCCCTCCGGGGCCGCCGCGAGCTCGCGCGCAATGATCGCCCGCCCTTCCTGGCCGCGACCCTCGACGACCAGGCGCTGCGCGCCGAGAAAGACGGTATCGGTCGCCGTGCCATCCGACTGCTGTGCAGCCAGGCCGATGAACGGGACGAGCGAGACACACAGAACTCCGAAGAAGTGACGCATGAGACGTGTCGAGTGGGGCGTTAGGCTTTCCCGCCCTGCAGGGCGCAAATGGCGAGGATGGTCGTGGCGACCACGCGGTCCTCCGTGGAGACCCGCGTGTCCTTGAGCGCAATGTCGGCATCGTACAGAAGTGCGAGCGCGCGATCGACGGTGGGAACATCCCACCGCTCGACCTCGCGCGCCCACGCTTTCACGGCGTCGCCCCACGGGCGGCCGGTCATGACGCTCCCACCCGACTTCAGAAACGTCCAGTATTCGGACTCCAGTGCCCGGGTGGATGTTCCGCCCGCCCGGCGGGCCGCACCGTAGCCGAGCGCGAGCATTTGCGCGGTGAGCGCCATCACGACCGGGACGCCCCCCATCTTTGGCTGTTCCATCACGCGTGGCAGCACCCCGAGCGCGCTTGCCGCATCCCGCCGAGCCACGGCATCGAGCAAATCGGCGAGGGTTTCGCCGCGTCGCACCCCCACGATCGCGGCCACGGCGTCCTCGTCGATCGCGCCACCTGACGCATAACTCGCCAGCTTGTCGATCTCAGCCGCCAGTGCCGGAAGATCGTTGCCCACGATGCTGTGCAGCATCGCGCACGCTTCCGGGGTGATCGTCGCATCGTGCGCCTCCTTGGCGTGATGGGCGATCCACTTGGGGAGTCGAGCATCATCGAGAGGGGCGAATTCCACCGGACAGGCCCCGGCGCGAAACGCCTCGTCACCCTTTCTGAGTTCTCCCGCTGGCGCCACCATCACGAGCATTAGATCGGCCGCCGGCCGGGCTAGGTAGCGCTCGAGCGCACCACGCGTGTCTGCCTTCATTGCCTGCACGTCGCGCAAGACGACGACTCGACGCTCGGCCATCATCGGCGGTGTGCCCAGCAGGGAGCCAAGCGCCTCCGGATCGAGCTCCGATGCCGCGCGGATGTCGAGGTTGAAGTCGCGCGTGGCCGGATCCACGGCACTGGCGAGGAGATCCCGGAGCGCATCCTCCTTGAGGTAGTCGTCCGCCCCGTGGAGGTAATACACGGGCTCGAACGGACCACGCGCACGGATCGCTTTCCGCAGCGCCTTCTCGGCGTCGGGGGCAGGCATGCGGAGAATATACTGCGCTAGGGTGGTCCGTACCCCGTGTTCACGCCGTTGCCGCAGGGAGCGGCGACAGGCGCGGGACCCGGCGGATCGTCGTCCCGCAATTCCTCGCGAAGCGCTTCCATGCGGGCGCGCAGCTCGCGGATGGTCCGGGTGTGCTCGCGCTTGCCGGCGAGATTGTTCATTTCGTCCGGATCGGCCACGAGATCGTACAGCTCCCACTCCTCCGGCTGCTCCCAGAAGTGCATCAGCTTCCAGCGAGCGGTACGTACGCCGCGATGTTTGCGTACGCAGTGCTCGGCAGGATACTCGTAGTACTCGTACAGAAACGCGTCACGCCACGGGGCGCCCGCCTGGCCACTGAGAATCGGCACCATGCTGCGGCCGTGCATCCAGCCCGGAACGGGAACGCCGGCCAGCTCGAGTAGGGTTGGTGCCACGTCGACGTTCAGCGTCATGTGCGACCGGTCCACCACGCCCGGTCGAACGCGAGCAGGGAAGCGCACGAGCATTGGAATCCTGATCGACGGCTCGTACATCAGGCGCTTGTCGAAGAGCCCGTGCTCGCCGAGAAAGAAGCCGTTGTCGGACGTGTAGATCACGACGGTGTTCTCGGCCAGTCCGTCGCGATCGAGGGCCTCGAGCAGCCGTCCGACATTCTCATCGACCGACAGCAGCACCCGATAGTAGTTCTTCACCAGATGCTGCAGGTTCAGTCGCTTGCGCTCGTCAGGCGGCAGCGCTGGATCGACGCCGCGGTCGCGAAAGTCGGGCATGTCCGCGATCGCCATCTCGGCGCGCCGAAGCGCATCCGGGCGCCCGGCAAGCTTGTCCTCGAACGTCCGGGGAAGTGGAATCTCGATCTCGTCGTAGGTGCGCGCGAAACGCGCGGCCGGCATCCACGACCGGTGCGGAGACTTGAACTGGTACAGGAGACAAAAGGGCTGATCCCGAGGCCGGTCGCGCAGGAAGAGAAGACCCTGGTCGCCCACGACATCATCGGCGTGGCCCCGCAGCTTGAGGCGCACACCATTGGCGATCATCTCCGGATCGTGGTAGGCGCCTTGCCCCGGAAACACGACCCACCGATCGAAGCCGCGTGGCTCGGACCGCAGGTGCCATTTGCCGATCAGCGCCGTGTAGTAGCCTGCGCTCTTCAACAGGTCGACGAAGGTCGGCTGCTCGGGACGAAGCCCGGGTTGGTTGTAGTACTGCGGTCCTCCGCCGTTCGTGATCACCCCGTGCGCATGCGAGTAGAGACCCGTCAGCACGCTCGCACGACTCGGAGCGCAGAGCGCGTTGGTGGCGAACGCATCAACGAAGCGAGCTCCTTCGCTGGCGATGCGATCGATGTGCGGCGTTCGCAGGATGCTGTTCCCCGCCGCGCTCAGCGCATCGTGCCGCTGATCATCGGTCATGATAAAGACGATGTTCGGCGCCGCACGACGTGGCTGGGACCGCGCCAGCGCACTCGGATCGAGCCGAAGCGTCGCGAGCGCGCCGAGTGTCTTGAGTACCTCGCGGCGCGAGAGGGACATGCGCGAGCGGGAGGGAAGGAAAAGAAAACCCCCGGGAAGATGTCGCTCCTTCCCAGGGGGTCAAGCTAAGGGCGTCGAGGCCCCGGTTTCAGCGTGAGAAGGTGGCGAAGTGCGCCTCGGCGTGCACGAAGTGGGCGCTGGCCTGCTCGGCCAGAACGGCTGCCGGCCACATGGGCATTCCCGTCGATGCAGCGGCGATGAACGGGTAGTCCACGAGCGGTGGCGGAAGCGCCGGACTCGTGGCAATGACGGGCTCGAGCATGAGGTCGCGGCGCATCTCCGTCCAGTGCAGCATCGAGGCGGCGACGAATCCGAGCGCTACGACTCCGGCCGCGGCGACGAACGCGCCCATCCCCGGCGCACGAAAGACATCCGCACGCTGATCGAGCTGACGAAGCGCCACGAGACGCGCGTGGAGGCGCGTCGCGAAATCAGGGGACGGCTCGACCGGTGTGAGGTTTCGAAAGACCAGAAGCCCGCGGCGCAGCGCGGTATCACGTCGCGTGCAGTCGACGCACTCGCTGAGATGGCTCTGCATTGCGACCATGTCGGCCTCCGACATGGTGCCATCAACGAATGGAAGATGCCGCTCGCGGAATTCGCTGCAGTGCATGGCGTAGGGTTGAAGTCGACTGGCTCGGTGCTGCTGGGAGTACCCGGCCCGACCAGGCGAGTTCCGGCCCTAAGCTACAGCTGCGTGCGGCGAACGGCGAGTTGAAGAGCTGCGAGGACGCTGGAAAGCGCTAAGGGCGCTGGAACAGCGCTCTGTTTCCAGCGCTTCTCCAGCGCCCTTAGCGCCCTTAGCGCCCTCGCAGTCCTACTCCAGTCCGGGCTCGATGATCGCCGCGAACGAGTTCCTCGCTCGATTCAGCCGGCTCTTTACCGTACCCAGATTACAGCCCGTGATCTCTGCGATCTCCTCGTACGACTTCCCCTCCAGCTCGCGCAACACGAACACCTGCCGGTGGTGCTCGGGAAGCTGGGCCACCGAAGTCTCGACCAGCTCCCGCAGGTGGCGCTTCCGATACAGATCATCCGGACGTGCCGTCGAGTCCTCGAACTGTAGCGGACGGTCGTCCTCCTGCCACGGGCGCCGGATAGCCTGAAAGAGGACCAGCGGATTCCGAGAGCGGTTCCGCAGCTCGTTCTTCGCCAGGTTAGAGGCGATCGTGTAGATCCAGGTCGAGAACTTCTTCGACCGGTCAAAGCGGTGCAGGTGACGGTACACGCGGATGAAAACCTCCTGCACGAGGTCCTCCGCTCGCTCCCGGTCGCCGATGGTGCGGAAAACGAAGTTCAGGAGACGAGTCTGGTAACGCTCGACGAGCTCCTGAAACGCTCGCTCCTCCCCGCCCAGAAAGGCCCCCACGACCCCCGCATCATCCATGGAGTGCAACCG
>DATBIU010000112.1:0-23776 GCA_036556765.1 Gemmatimonadaceae bacterium
CGCGATCAAGGAAATGGTGCGCGAGAACCTGAACGTCGCGGTACAGTACGGCGACTGGATTACGCCGGGCGAGTCATCGTTCGACGACATACCGCGCGGCGAGGGTCGGCTCGTTCGCATGGGAGCTCACAAGGTCGCGGCGTACCGCGACGACAAGGGGCTGCTTCACCTGCGTGACGCAACGTGCACCCATCTGCGGTGCATCGTGGACTGGAACTCGGCCGAAAAGAGCTGGGATTGCCCATGCCACGGATCGCGGTTCGATCCCGAAGGCCGCGTCCTCAACGGCCCTGCATTGGCCGATCTCGCGCCGGTGAGCGCCGACGTCGCCGATCGGGCCGGAACCGAAGTGCATGCCGCGGATGTGGAGGGGCGCTCGCGGGAGCGCACGCAAGAGAAGCGCTAGTCGCGAGGCACGCCCGAAGCGGTGGTCGGCTTGCGCGCGGTGAGTGCGGAAACACTCTCGTTCCAGAGCAGTCGCTCCGGCTCGCGGGTATCGAAATACGCCGGGTCTGACTCGAGTGCCTGCGTCCACAGCAGGACGGCTTCGGCGTGCCGGCCCGCGCCGTGGGCGGCCCGCGCGCGGCGGGCGAGCGTAACCGCTGGCGCCTCGTCGTGGCGCGGGGTTTCCGAGAGCGCGGCTATGGCTTCGCCTGGGCGACCAAGCTCGGTGAGCGTCGAGACGACAGCCAGGCGCGCTTGCGAATGGCCAGGCTGAAGACGCAGGGCTTCCCGGTATGCCGCCAGCGCCTCGTCGTGCCGACCGCGCGCGGACAGCGCGCAGCCGAGATCGTAGTGCGCGGACGCGTCACGGGGACGCGACGCGACGACGCGCCGGAACTCCCGCTCGGCATCCGCGTGGCGGTTCAGGTTCATGAAGGCCAGGCCGAGTCCGCGGCGCGCTTCGTGAAAGTCGGGCCGCAATCGCAGGGCATCCGCGTAGCTCCTGGCCGCGTCGGCTGGACGGCCGCGGCGCATGAGCGTGTTTCCGATGTCGCGAAACACGTCCGCGCTCGCCGATTGACCGCGGGCAGGTGATGCGGCACACAATAGCGCGAGCACGAGGGCAGGGAGGTTTGGCTTCATCCTCGACAGACGATTCGGCCCGGTATCGCGTTGCGCCTTGTGGGGACCGAACGGTTTACTGCCCGGCTCGGCCCCGATACGTTTTGTGTACGGCGTGGCGACGTTCTCCCGATTCTGAGGTTGCGCCCCGGAGCAGCGTGTCGTCGTGTGATGGCGTGCATCGACGAGCCGCCGAGCCACCCACCCGACGGCCATGACCGAAGAGGCACGGCACAAGCCAGCGTTGACGGACCGTACCGGCGACGTCTCCACTGGAGACGGGGCCGAGTCGCTATTGCGGCAGCTCCGCGCGGCTGATGACCTCCAGCCGCTCCTCGGTGAGCTGCTCGCGGCACTGGCGGCACTCGAGGATGCGGACAAGGCGCTGCTCCTCCGCGTCGACGCCGGCGACACGCTCACGCTCGTCGCCTCGGCGGGTCTCGCGCCGGAGCACGCGCGCCTCCTCGATCGCCTGCCGGCAAGCGCGCACCCCTGGTCCGATGCACTTCGCACGCCGGTGGCGGTTGGTGACGCCGAGATCGAGGCGGCGTTCACGCCGCAACCGCTGGTGCGTGCGGCTGGCGTGCGCGGGCTGCACATCGTCCCGATCCTGTCGCCCGAGGGCGCTTCGCTCGGGGTGATCGCTGCGCTGTTCAGGAGGCCGCTCCAGCTGTCCGCGCGCCAGGAACGTGTCGCCGCCCTGTATGCGCGTCAGGTGTCGTGGATCCTGACCAGCATCCGTCTGCGCGAGCAGGCGGCGGCGGTGATCGAGCAGGAGCGCGGACGACTCGCCGAGATGGAGCAGCGCGCCAGCGCCATCGCGATGGCGGCCGCGTCATCCGAGGCGCGCGTCGCGGAGCTGCAGCATCGGGGCGAGGCGCTCGAAGCGCGGGCGCACGAGCTGGAGCGTCGTGGTGAGACGCTCGAGGCGCGCGTGCGCGATGTGGAGCATCGCGCAGTGAACGCCGAGCGCGGCGCGGCCCGCGTACACAAGCTGCAGGAGCTCACCGCCGCGTTGTCGACCGCCGTGACGGTCGCCGACGTCGCCGCCATCATCGTCGACAAAGGGGTCGAGGTGGCGGGCGCGTACGCGGGCTCGATGATGCTGCTCACGGCCGACGGGTCGCAGCTCGAGCGGGTGCGGGCGGTGGGGTACCCGGAGGGCACGCTCGACCGCTGGAGACAGCTTCCGATCGATGGACCGCTGCCGTTGAGCGAAGCGGTGCGCGAGCGCGTTCCGATCTTTCTGCCGACCGATCGGGCGCTGTCGGAGCGGTATCCGCATCTCACGCCTGAGCGCGAGAAAACGGGCACGAAGGCGGCGGCGGCGGTGCCACTCGTCGTCGATGGGCGTCCCCTCGGGGCGCTCGGGTTGAGCTTCCGCGAGGAGCAGGAATTCAGCGCCGAGGAGCGCGCATTCGTGCAGAGTCTGGGCGCGAAGTGCGCGCTGGCCCTCGAGCGGGCGCGGTTGTACGACGAGGCGCAACGCGCGCGACGAGAGGCCCAGAAGTCGTTCGACGCCCTCGTCGATGAGCGCGCTCGTCTGGACACCGTCGTCGAGCAGATGCCGGCCGGGCTCATCATCGCGGAGGCGCCGTCGGGAAAGCTCGTCCGTGGAAACGAGCAGCTCGAGCACATACTCCGGCGCCCGTTCCTCGCATCACCGACCATCGCCGCGTACGCCGACTGGCGGTTCGCATCGCCGAGCGGGGTCGTTCTTCTGCCCGAGGAGTTTCCGATCGCGCGCTCGATTCTTCACGGCGAGCGCGTGGTGGCCGAGCCTTTCCGTGTGACGCGCGGAGACGGGACGCCGGGCTTCGTGACGATGAGCTCCACGCCGATCCTCGACCGTGACGGGCGCATCATCGCGGCCGTGGCCACGGTCTACGACGTCACGGAGCAACGGCGGTCGGAGGAATCGCTACGCTTTCTCGCCGAGGCGAGCAGCATTCTCGCCGCGTCGCTCGACTACGAGGACACGCTGCCGATCATCGCCAAGCTGGCCGTCCCGTTTCTGGCGGACGCGTGCATCATCGACGTGATCGGGGTGGAGGGAGAGGTCCGGCGCATGGCCGCCGTGCACCGGGACGATGCACGCGCCGACGCGGTACAGGCCGCCCTCCACACGGTGCCCGATCCCGTGGCGCTGCATCACCCGGTGGTACGCGCGCTGCGAACCGGGATGTCGGATCTCTTCCCGGAGTATCCGCCGCCGGCTCGCGGCCCCCGGCCCCCGACACCGCCCCGCACCTCGGCGGACTATCCGCGCGTGTCCGGCGAGCACGTCGGTGCGGATCCGTACGACTTCCTCGGGACGCTGCGTCCCCAATCGCTGATCGTCGTTCCGCTGTTCGCGCGCGGCCGAACCCGCGGTGCGATCACGCTGATCATCGAGGGCAGCGAGCGGAGGTACGGCACGAAGGACCTCTCGCTCGCCGAGGAGTTCGCGCGCCGGGCGGGGCTCGCCGTGGACAACGCGCGGCTGTATCACGATGCGCAGGTCGCCAACCACGCCAAAACGGACTTCCTGGGTGTCATGTCGCACGAGCTGCGCACTCCGCTCAACGCGATCATTGGCTACACCGAGCTGATGCTGATGGGTGTGCCGGCGGCGATTCCGGATTCGGCGCGCCAACAAGTCGAGCGGGTGCGCAATGCGTCGCACCACCTGCTGCACCTCATCGACGAGGTGCTGGCGTTCTCCCGGCTCGAGACCGGGCGCGAGGAGCTACGCGCCGGCTCCGCGCAGCTCTCGGCGGTCGTCGCGGAAGCGGCGTCCGTCATCGCGCCGCTGGCGGCCGAACGGCACCTCGAGCTGCGCATCGACGCGCCCACCGAGCCGGTGGCGCTCGAGACCGACGTCGGGAAGGTCCGTCACATTCTGCTCAATCTGTTGACGAACGCGGTGAAGTTCACCGAGCACGGCGAGATCGTGCTGACGGCGCGCCAGGACAATGGCGACGTGACCTTCGAGGTGCGGGACACCGGCATCGGCATTCCACCACAGCATTACGATCGGATCTTCGATCCCTTCTGGCAGGTGGAGAACAAGGCGTCGCGACGGGTGGCCGGCACTGGGATCGGCCTGAGCGTCGCGCGACGCCTCGCGCGACTGCTCGGCGGTGACGTCACGGTGTCGAGCAAGCTGGGTGAGGGCAGCACCTTCACGGCGCGCCTGCCGCGCCGGATGGGCGCCGCCCCGGCGGCCGAGGCAGCGACCACCGGCGCGCGCGAATCCTAACGAGGGTTCACCGCTCGGTGATCCAGCTTGCAGCTCTTCAAGTTCGAGGTGCGCGAGTAGCCGTCAGGCGAGCTGCGCCACGTCGCCCGATGCCTGGCGCGCGCGCTTCTGCTCACGAAACGCCATGGCGCGCAGCCGCGACACGCGCATCGCCATCGGCGGATGGGTGCCCCAGAGATCGGCGAGCCATCCCTCGCGAAGATTGACCCGTCGGCCGAGGGGGTCCGCGATGCAGAGGTGCGCCGCGCCCCGCGTAATGCAGCGCGTGGGGGCGGGAGCACGCTCGATCTTCTCGAGCGCGCTGGCGAGCGCCATCGGGTTCCGCGTGAACTGCGCGCTCATCGCGTCAGCCAGGTACTCGCGCTTTCGGCTCACGCCGAGCGCCAGCATCCGGGAGATCAGCGGCGCGAGGAGCCAGCTCAGGAGCCACAGCACCAGGAGCAGCACGAGCACGATGCCACCGCCGCCCTTCTTCCGACCACGTGGGACGACCGCGCCGAGGGCTCGCTGCGTTCCGCGCTGGAAGAGAATGCGGTGCATGTAGTCGGAGACGACGGTGATTGCCCCGACCATCGCCGCGAGGAGCGTCATGAGGCGCACATCGTAGTTCTTGATGTGCGCCAGCTCGTGTCCGATGACGCCCTGGAGCTCGTCACGGCTGCACGTATCGAGCAGCCCTTGCGTGACCACGATCGCCGCGGACTGCTCATCGCGCCCGGTCGCGAAGGCGTTGGGGTCTCCGTCGGCGACGATCCAGATCGAGGGGCGGGGGAGCCCTGCCGCGACGCACATCTCTTCGACCACGTTGACCAGGAGCCGCTCCTGCTCGGTCGACGGTTGCGTGATCTCGTTGGCCCCGGTGGATCGCAGAATCGCTCCGGAGCCGGCCTTCCACGCCCACAAGGCGGTGGCCGCGCCGTACGTGGTGAGAACGAGGCCGAACAGCGGCACGTCCCACTGGGATCCCGCAGGCTCGCCGCGGCTCATCTCGAGGAGGATGAGGTCCCCCCCGAACCCGAGCCAGGCAAAGAAGAGCACGAACCCCGCAATCAGCCAGTGGGATCGGCTGCGGTTAGCCTGCTGCTGGGAGAAGAGATCGACAGCGTCGGACATGGGACCCCGGGATCAGGGGATCACGGGATCAAGGGATCAAGGGATCAAGGGCGCGCCCGTGATCCCTCGACCCCCTGAACCCATGATCCCGGTCCGTCTCGCTCACGCCCGAACCCCGGGGCGCAGCGACAGGTCGACCTTTGGCACCGCTCGCTCGGCGGCATCGGTGATTTCCCACAGCTCCGCCGGAGTCGCGCGCGCCAGTCCCGCCACCAGGTTCGTGGGGAACTGCTGCTGCTTCGTGTTGTACTGGGTCGAAACGTCGTTGTAGTGCTGTCGAGCGAAGGCGATGCGATTCTCGGTCGACGTCAACTCCTCCTGGAGCTGGCTGACGTTGCCGGTGGCCTTGAGCTGGGGGTACGCCTCGACGACCGCGAACAGCCGTCCAAGCGCGGCCGACAGCTGCGACTCGGCCTGCGCCGTCGCGGCGACTCCCGCCCCACCGCGTTCGATCGAGATCGCCTGATTGCGGGCGGTGATCACAGCCTCGAGCGTCTCGCGCTCGAACTGCATGGCGCCCTTGACGGTGTCCACCAGGTTCGGAATGAGATCGTGACGCCGCTTGAGCTGGACGTCGATCTGCTTCCACCCGTTGACGACCTGATTCTTGAGGCTGATCAATCCGTTGTAGGCGCTGACGATCCAGGCCAGCACGCCGCCGGCGAGAACCAAGAGGACGAGCAGTCCCATGGGGGCTCCTGATAGGTACGGGGGTACGGGGTACGAGATGAGGACGAGCGGAGGGCGGGTGGAGTCATGAGCCCCAACAAAAATCCCCGACGCCTGCTGTCGGGGACATTCACTGCGGACCTAGTGTGAATCAGCGCTTTTGAGCTTTCCGCTCTTTCCGCCGCTTCACCTTGTCCTGAAGCCAGGTGAGGGGAATGATGAACAGTGGCGTGAGAAAGAGGCCGAGCAGCGAGTTGATCCAGATCAGCGCGATGTAGAACGCGATCAGTCCGGCGGCGACCCAGATCACTGCGAGCGGTCCTTGCGTCTCCACAGCATTCCTCTGCGCGAGAGTGAGAGCCGGAAATGTATCGAGAGATGGTAGCGAGGGGGAGGGCAGGCGGATTGCGCCCACCGCGGCGACGCGGAACGGCGGCGACGTCGCGCGTGGCCGATGCCGTGCGCGCCGAGGCCGTGCGCGGCACGCCGCTCCTGCTCGCCGTTTCCGGCGGACGCGACTCGATGGTGCTCCTGGAAGCGATGGCGCGCATTGCCCCGGCGCGCGTGGCCGCTGTCGCGACGTTCGACCATGGGACCGGCCCGCTGGCTACCGAGGCCGCGTCGCTCGTGCGGGAGCGTGCGCAGGGACTCGGCTTTCCCGTGCGGAGTGGGGTGAGCCATGCCCCGGCGCGGACAGAGGCCGAGTGGCGCGCGCAGCGACTTGGCTTTCTTCACGGCGTCGCGCGCGATCTCGATGCGCGTGTCGTCACCGCCCACACGCTCGACGATCACCTCGAGACCGTCCTCATGCGTGCACTTCGCGGCGCCGGGGCCCGAGGTCTGGCGGGCCTCCTCGTCCCGTCGCCCGTCAGCCGCCCGTTCGTCGGCCTCAGCCGGAAGATCGTCGCCGAGTGTGCGCTCGAGTGGAACGTCTCGTTCGTGGACGATCCGACGAACCTGTCGCGCCGCCATCTGAGAAATCGCATCAGAATGGACGTTCTTCCGGCGCTCGCGCGAGCGCGGCCGGCGTTGCCGGGCGAGCTGCTGGAGCTTTCGCGGCGCGCGGCGCGGGTGCGTGCGGACGTCGAGGGCTGGATCGACGCACACGTCGCGATCGAGAGGCGCGACGGCGCGCTCGCGGTGTCGCGAGAGGACCTGCTGTGCCTCGACGCCCCGGCGCTCGCCTTCGTCTGGCCCGCGATCGCTGCACGACACGGGGTTACGCTCGATCGCCGTGGAACGGAACGCCTCATGTCGTTTACTATTCGGGGGGCGCCCGGGGCGCGGATGCCGCTCAGCGGTGGCATGGAGGTCGCGCGGCAGCGTGACCGGTTTCTCGTTCGGCGCGTCCCCGTTCACGCCGGGCGAGGTGGCGTTACGCCGCTGGAGCATGCCCTGACGTGGGGCGAGTGGCGATTCGCTCGAACGGCGGAGCTGACGGACCGGTGGACGGCGCAGTTGCCGGCGGATGCCTCGCTGGCGGTGCGCGCCTGGCGGCCGGGTGACAGGATGATCCCCGAGGGCTCGACGAAGCAGCGGCGGCTCAAGGGGCTGTTTCGGGACGCGGGTGTGGATGGCGCTCGTCGACGCGGGTGGCCGGTGGTCGTTGCCGGCGAGGAAGTGGTGTGGGTTCCTGGCGTACGCCGCGCTCTCGCGGCAGCCGCGCGGTCCGGGCGACCGATCGTCACGTTTCGCTGTGAGCATATCGACCGTTGATCCACGGCTGGATGGGCGTCCGGTTCGT
This sequence comes from Gemmatimonadaceae bacterium, assembly GCA_036556765.1. Taxonomy (GTDB): domain Bacteria; phylum Gemmatimonadota; class Gemmatimonadetes; order Gemmatimonadales; family Gemmatimonadaceae; genus JAICNG01. The sequence continues at coordinate 7,833 of DATBIU010000112.1, forward strand.
CGCATCGTGTACAGCGCGGAGCAGATCGCCGCGCGCGTCAGCGAGCTGGGCCGCGACATCACGCGCATGTACCCGGACGGCGACCTGCTCGTGCTCGGCCTGCTCAAGGGGAGCTTCATCTTCCTGAGCGATCTGGTGCGCAGCGTCACGCGGCCGCTTCAGGTGGATTTTCTCGTCGCCGCGAGCTACGGCGACCAGATGGAATCGAGCGGGAACGTGAGGCTGGTGTACGACCCGGAAACCGAACTGGGGGGGAAGCACATTCTTCTAGTGGAGGACATCGTCGATTCGGGACGAACCCTGAGCCGGCTGATGGACCTTTTGACGGTGCGGAGCCCCCGGTCGCTCGATATTTGCGCTCTGCTGCACAAGCACGTCGACACGCACCTCCGGTATCCGGTGAAGCTGGTGGGTTTTGATGCGCCGAACGAGTTCCTGGTGGGATACGGATTGGACCACGCCGAGAACTTCCGTCATTTGCCTTACATAGCGAGCTTGCAGTAATGGCCGATCGCAATACACCGCCGAAGGGTGAGATGAACTGGGCGCGAGTGTCGAAGACGCTCTCGTTCTGGATCCTCATCATCCTCATCCCGTTCGCCTTCATCAAGTTCTCCGGCGCCCGCAGCGAGCCCGCTCCGACGATCTCGTATTCGGAGTACGACGCGCAGCTGACGCGGGGCAACATCACGAAGGTGAACATCCAGGCCGGAAAGCAGATCACCGGTGAGTTCCGCGACAAGGTCGTCGTGAACAAGCGCTCGGTCTCGCGCTTCAACGTGCGCCTTCCTGTCGCGGATTCGGAGAAGGAGGTCGATCGGCTCCGTGCGGCGAACGTCGAGATCGAGGCCCAGGATGCGCGGCCGTCGATCCTCGGGACGCTCGGCTACTTCCTTCCGTACATCCTCTTCATCGGCATCTGGCTGTTCATCTTCAAGCAGATGCAGGCGGGCGGGTCAAAGGCGTTCTCGTTCGGCAAGTCGAAGGCGAAGCTGCTCACCGGGGACACGCCCAAGGTGACGTTCGCCGACGTCGCCGGCGCGGACGAGGCGAAGATCGAGCTGCAGGAGATCATCGAGTTCCTGAAGGATCCGCAGAAGTTCACCAAGCTCGGCGGACGGCTCCCGAAGGGAGCGCTGCTCGTCGGGCCGCCAGGCACCGGCAAGACGCTCCTCGCGCGTGCCGTCGCGGGCGAGGCGGGACGCCCCTTCTTCTCGATGTCCGGCTCCGACTTCGTCGAGATGTTCGTCGGCGTCGGCGCCTCCCGGGTGCGTGACCTGTTCGAGCAGGGGAAGGCGCACGCGCCGTGCATCATCTTCATCGACGAGATCGACGCGGTCGGCCGGCATCGGGGCGCCGGTCTCGGCGGCGGACACGACGAGCGCGAGCAGACGCTCAATCAGCTGCTGGTCGAGATGGATGGCTTCGAGTCGAACGATGGCGTGATCCTCATCGCGGCGACGAACCGTCCGGACGTGCTCGATCCGGCGCTGCTGCGGCCGGGCCGCTTCGACCGCCAGATCGTCGTCGACGCGCCGGATCTGCGCGGCCGTGAGGGCATCCTCAAGGTGCACCTGCGCAACAAGCCGATCGCGGAAGACGTGGACATCACGGCGCTCGGACGCGGAACGCCCGGGATGGCCGGCGCCGATCTGGCGAACCTCGTGAACGAGGGTGCGCTGCTCGCGGCACGCCGGGGTCACGACAAGATCTACATGCAGGATCTCGAGGACGCGAAGGACAAGGTCATGCTTGGCGCCGAGCGAAAGTCGCTCGTGATGAAGGAAGACGAGCGCCGGCTCACCGCGTACCACGAGGGCGGCCACGCGATCTGCACGATCAAGGTCAAGGGGAACGATCCGCTCCACAAGGTGACGATCGTGCCGCGCGGCCGCGCGTTAGGCCTCGCGTTCACCTTGCCCGAGGATGACCGGGTCTCGATCACCCGCCAGGAGCTCGAGGCGATGCTGGTGAAGGCGTACGGCGGACGCGTGGCCGAGGAGCTGGTGTTCGGGCGCGATCGCGTGACCACCGGTGCCGCGAGCGACATTCAGACGGCGACGGCGATCGCACGCCGGTACGTCTCACAATGGGGACTCTCGGACGCCATTGGGCCGGTGCTCGTCGGCGACAACGAGCAGGAGCTTTTCCTCGGCCGCGAGATTCAGCACCGTCGGGAAGTCTCGGAGAAGACCGCGCAGCTCGTCGACAGCGAGGTGAAGCGCATCATCACCGAGGCGTACGACCGCGCGAAGGGCGTGTTGACGGAGCACATGGAGCTCCTGCATCGCGTCGCGCGCGCGCTCCTCGAGCGGGAAACGCTGACCGGCGAAGAGGTGCTGTCGCTGGCACGCGGCGAGGACCTGCCGCCCCGTCCGGCGGAGGGATCGCTCCCGCCGACCGGGCCTACGGCCCCGGCCGCCGTCACCGAGCCGCGGCGCGCCACGCCCGGACTCCTGGGAGGTCCCGAGCCGGCGCCGGCGTGATGACCCCGGGGTCGCGGGATCGAGGGATCGAGGGATCACGAGCGGCAGGTCGCGAGCTCGACCCCCGCCCTCGACCCCGCGATCCCGTGACCCCTCGACCCCCGCTGTCCTGGCTTCACTCCCACGGCTCGATCGCCCTCGATCGGCCCGTCGTCATGGGGATTCTCAACGTGACCCCCGATTCCTTCAGCGATGGGGGTCGCTTCTTTTCCGTCGACGACGCCGTCGCGCGCGCGGACGCGCTCCGCGCGGAGGGGGCGGACATAATCGATGTCGGAGGAGAATCCACGCGACCGCAGGGGGCGACGCCGGTCGATGCGGCCGAGGAGTGCCGCCGTGTGCTGCCCGTGATCGCGGAGATTCGCCGGCGGCTTCCGGGCGCCGTCATCTCCGTCGATACGGTGAAGGCGGAGGTCGCCGAGGCCGCCCTCGGCGCCGGCGCCGCGATCGTCAACGACGTGTCGGCCTTTCGCCTCGATGAGCGCATGGCGAGCGTGTGCGCGCGCGCGAGCGCTGGCGTCGTTCTCATGCACTCGCGCGGCGGCGTCAGCGATATGGCGACCTTCGCGCACGCGCAGTACGGCGCCGACGTCGCGGGCGAGGTGATCGCGGAGCTCGTTCCGCGAGCCGAGGTGGCGGAGCTGGCGGGGGTGCGGCACGATGCGATCGCCCTCGATCCGGGGATCGGGTTCTCGAAACAAAGCGAGCATTCGCTCGCCGTGCTGGCGGATCTTCCCCGCCTCGTGGACCTGGGGTATCCGGTGATGGTCGGCGTCTCGCGCAAGCGGTTCGTCGGGGAGATCACGGGGGTGGGTGCGGCGGCGGAGCGCGTGCACGGGACGACCGGGGCCAACCTGATGGCGCTGGCCCTCGGGGCGCGTATCTTCCGCGTGCACGATGTCGCGGCGGCACGACACGCGCTCGATGTGGGGTGGGCGATTCTTCAGCGAGAGTTGACCGGGTGAGCTTTCTCGATCAGTTCCGATTTCTCGAGTTCGGATGGCGCGACGCGATCGGCATCCTGGTGGTCGCGTACGTCATTTACCGCCTCCTGCTGCTCATCACGGGAACGCGCGCGCTCCAGATGCTGCTCGGCATCATCGTGCTCGTGCTCGTGTACGCGGTCGCCTGGGTGCTCAAGCTGACGATGATCACGTACCTGCTCGGCTTCGTGTTCACGTATGGTGCGTTCGCGGCGGTCGTCGTCTTCCAGCCGGAGCTGCGCGCGGCCCTGGCGCATCTCGGTCACTCGCGATTCACGCGCATTTTCCGTCGAATGGAGGCGGCCGAGGTGGCCGATGAGATGGTGGATGCCGTCGAGCGGCTGTGCCGGTCGGGGATCGGCGCCATCCTGGCGATCGAGCGCGAGATGGGGCTCGGCGATTACGTGAGCTCGGGGTCGGCGATGCAGGCGAAGGTGTCGGCCGACCTGCTTGCCACGATCTTCACGCCGTACTCCCCCCTGCACGACGGGGCGGTGATCATTCGCGGCGACATGATCATCGGTGCCGGGTGCATCCTCCCGCTCTCCCAGCGGCCGCTGGGGGATCGCACGCTCGGGACACGGCATCGCGCGGCGCTGGGGTTGTCCGAGGAGACGGACGCGCTCGTCATCGTCGTGTCCGAGGAGACATCGATCATCTCGGTGGCGGAGCAGGGACGACTCATCCGCAACCTCACGGCGCCACAGCTCCGTGACGTGCTGGCGGGCCGCGCGCCGCGCCCGACCGGAGAGCATCCGGTGCTGGAGCTGCGCGCCTAGCGCGTGCTCGAGCAGCCGCGGCTCGCACCGGCGCTCGCCGGCGCGCTGTTGCTGTTGGTCTACGGCGCGACGCTCGCGCCGACGGTCACGCTCTGGGACGCGGGCGAGTTCATCGCCGCCGTCGAGACGCTCGGGATCCCGCATCCGCCCGGCACACCGCTCTATGTGCTCGTGGCGCGCGTGTGGAGCGACGCACTCGGGTTCCTGCCTCGCGCGCTAGCCACCAATCTCTTCTCCGCCGTCGCGACCGCCGGCGCGGCGGCGCTGCTCGCCGGGCTGCTCGCGCGCGCGACACGGCAGCCGCTCGCCGGCCTCGCGGGCGCCGTATGCGCCGGGGCCACCGCGACCGTGTGGTCCAACGCCACGGAGACGGAGGTCTACGCCGCGTCCCTCGCATTGGCGCTCGTCATGATCGTGGTTGCCGAGCGGGCCGGCCGCGGAGGCGAGGCGCGATGGCAGGTGCTGCTCGCGTATCTGTTCGCGCTCGCCGTGCCGTTGCACATGAGCGCGCTCGTTGCCGTGCCCGGCGCGGTTCTGCTCGCGGCGGTCGACGAGAACGGGAAGCTCCACGTGCCTCGCGCTCTGCTGCTCGGAGGGGCGGGCGTTGCGGCGGCGGGGGCCGGGATGGTTTCGCTGCCGGTGATGGCGGCGGGCATCGTGCTCAGTGCGGTGGGGACGCGAGGGAGCAGCGTTTCGCGCGGCGTGGCGGTGATCGTGGTGCTCGCGCTCGGCGTGTCGGCCACGCTCGTCCTTCTCGTGCGCTCGGCGCACGATCCGGCGCTCGATGCGGGCAACCCCGAGACCTGGGCCGCTCTCCTCGACGTGATCGCTCGGCGGCAGTACGCCCCGTCGGGGTTGTGGCCTCGTCAGGCACCATTGTGGATCCAGATGGGGAATCTGATCCAGTATTTCGACTGGCAGGTCGCCATGGGCGTCCAGTCCGGAGTGGGGCCCTCGCTCCTCCGCACGCCCATCACCATCCTCTACGGTCTCCTCGGCCTAACGGGATGCGTGCGCCACGCGCGCGACGACCGCCGGAGCTGGATGGCGTTGGTGGTGGTGTTCGCCTCGGCGACCGTGGGGCTGGTCGCCTACATGAACTTCAAGGCCGGGGCATCGTTCGCGTGGTCGTTCGTGCCCGATGGCGCCGGTCACGAGGTCCGCGAGCGCGACTACTTCTTCGCGCTCGGCTTCTTCATCTGGGGGGCCTGGGCAGGGTACGGCGCCGTGCGCCTGCTGTCGCGGCGGCGGCTCGCGTGGCTCGGGGCGGCGCTCGCGTGCGCCCCGATCGTGCTCAACTGGCGCGTGGCGAACCGCCGGCGATTGCCCGAGGCGTCGCTGGCGCACGTGGCTGCGCAGGCGTGGCTGGCGCCGCTTCCCGAGCGGGCCGTCCTGATCACTGGCGGGGACAACGACTCCTTCCCGCTCTGGTATCTCCAGCTCGTCGAAGGCGTGCGCCCCGACGTCACGGTGATCACGTCGCCGCTCCTCGGCGCCGATTGGTATCGCGCGGAAGTCGCGCAACGCCATCGATTGCTTCCGGTCGAGGCGGCGACGTCTCGCATGACACAGGGGGAACGATTACGTCTGCTCGCGCATCGCGCCGCGAGTATGGGTCGGCCGCTGGCCGTGTCCGCGTTTCTCGACAGCGCCCGGCGAGCGTACGTCGCACGATCGTGGCGATTCGATGGGATGTCTTTCCACGCCGATAGTGGACCGCCTGGTGCGCGTCGGGACCCTCGGCAGGCGGCACGGGTGAGCGGCACGATTCCGGGGTATATGCTGGATCGCGAGCCGCTGGACACGCCGGATCGGGCGCCCCGCTTCATGGCGCGTACGCTGCGTTGTCCCTCACTCGTGCTGCGGTCAGGGGGCGGCGGTCAGCTCGCCGATTCGCTTGATTCGACGTGTAACTTCAGATAGGTTACGGCGTTATGAGTTTCGACCACCTCGTCGGCCGAGTGGGGGAGGTGCGGGAGCGGGTGGCTTCGGCCGTGGCGCGGGGCGGGCACGGGCAACGGGTAACGATCGTCGCGGTGACGAAGACGCACGGCCCCGACGCGGTGACGGCGGCCTGGGACGCGGGACTTCGAGACGTCGGCGAGAACAAGGTTCAGGAAGCGTTGTCGAAGATGGCCGACGTCGCCGTACCCCTGTCGTGGCATCTGATCGGACATCTGCAGCGCAACAAGGTCAAGTCGCTGGACCGCTTTGCCCTGTTGCACTCCCTGGACAGCGCGCGTCTCGCTAATGCGGTGTGCGAGCACGGGTTGGCGCGGGGTCGCGGAGTGGACGCGCTGGTGCAGGTGAACGTGGTCGGGGAGGGGACGAAAGGCGGGTACGCGCCGGGCGACCTGCCGGCCGAGGCGGAGCGGCTCGCTGGACTATCGGGGGTGCGCGTGTGCGGCGTGATGGTGATGGCGCCGCTCGACGCCGACGAGCGAGTGCTGCGCCGAGTGTTCGCGGGCGCGCGCGACGCGCGCGAGATGCTGGAGAGCGCGGGGCACCCCGCGTTCGAGCTGTCGATGGGGATGTCGAACGATTTCGAGATCGCGGTGGAAGAGGGCGCCACCATGATTCGCCTGGGTACCGTCCTGTTTGGAGCGAGGCCACAATGATGGACGACTCGTTTCGGCTGACGTCTGTCGACGTCAAGCACCACGACTTCAGGCCGGCACGTCTGGGCGGCTACGAGAAGAGCAGCGTCGAGGAATTCCGCGACCGCGTGGCCGAGGAGCTCGAGCGCCTCACGAGGGCGAATCAGGAGCTGGACGCGAAGGCGAAGGGATTTCACGAGCAGCTTCGCGCGTTCCGTGAGCGCGACAAGGCCCTCAACGATGCGCTGATCTCGGCCCAGCAGCTGCGGGCGGAGATCCGCGAGCAGGCGGAGCGCGAGGCGCAGCTGATTTTGCGCGAGGCGCGCGCGGAGGGCGACCGGTTGCTCGAGGCGGCGCGCGGCGAGATTCGCAAGCTGGAGGCGGAGCTCAAGCAGCTGGAGAAGTCGCGGCGGGCGTACCTCGGCCAGCTGCGGGCGATCGTCGAGCGACAGCTCGCCGAGCTCGACGCCACCGACACGGCGCCGGCTCGGCCGCAGGAGCCCACGCGTACGGAGAGCTACGACGATCCGCGGGCGGAGAAGAAGACGCCGGCCTGGCTCGATTCACTGATCAAGGAATGACCGTGGCGCGGGACCCAGCAGGCGGGTCGCGCGCGACGGTTGCGCCACCCGCCGCGCCGCCGCATCCCACCGCCTCGCCGGAGAGCGCGGCGGAGAGCGGGCTGCACTCGCTCGCGCGCATCCGCGCCGCGGTCTCCGCGATTCGCACCCGGTACACCGGCTCGCCGGACATCGCGATCATCCTCGGCACGGGGCTCGGCGCCCTCGGCCGCGAGATCGCTCTCGAGACGTCGATCGACTACGCCGAGGTTCCCGGGTTTCCGCTCTCGACCGTCGAGTCCCACTCCGGTCGGCTGCTGCTCGGGAGGCTCGGCGGCAAGCACGTGGTGGCGATGCAGGGGCGCTTCCATCGGTACGAGGGCTACTCGCTTCAGGAGATCACCTTCCCGGTGCGGGTGATGCACGCTCTTGGCGCGCGAACGCTCGTCGTCTCGAACGCATGCGGCGTGATGAATCCGCTGTGGGAGAAGGGCGACCTCATGCTCATCGCCGATCACATCAACCTGCTGGGCGACAATCCACTCGTCGGACCTAACGATGAGTCGCTGGGGCCGCGGTTTCCCGACATGTCCCAGCCGTATGACGCCGGGTTGCGGGAGATCGCGCGCGAGGTCGCGGTGGCGTCGAAGATGATTCTGCGCGAGGGGGTTTACGTCGCCGTCACCGGCCCCAACCTCGAGACGCGGGCCGAATACCGGATGTTGCGCCGCGCCGGTGCCGATGTCGTCGGCATGTCCACCGTCCCGGAAGTGATCGTCGCGGTCCATGCGGGAATGCGCGTCCTCGGCATCTCGATCCTCACCGACCGGTGCCTGCCGGATGCGCTCGAGCCGGCGACCCTGGAGGAGATCATCGAGGTCGCGTCGCGTGCCGAGCCGCGGTTGACGACGCTGGTGCGTGGCGTACTGGAGCGCCTGTGACCGCCGTCGATCGTCCGGGAACGCACTACCGCGCCCTGCCCCCCGATCAAGCGCCCGGCGTGCTCGAGGATGAGATGCTGGGGCGCTGGACCGAGGAGAACATGCTCGCGCGCACGCTCGAGGCGCGCGAAGGGCGTGAGGACTTCGTGTTCTTCGAGGGACCACCGACGGCGAACGGGAAGCCGGGTATCCATCACGTGTTCTCTCGAACGATCAAGGACCTCTTCTGCCGCTACCGCGTGATGAAGGGGTACCGCGTGCTGCGGAAGGCGGGATGGGACACGCACGGCTTGCCGGTGGAGATCGAGGTCGAGAAGCAGCTCGGGATCAGCGGCAAGCCGCAGATCGAGGAGATCGGCGTCGAGCGGTTCAACCAGCTCTGTCGCGAGAGCGTGTGGCGCTACCGCGCCGACTGGGAACGGCTGAGCGCGCGCATCGGCTACTGGCTGGACTACGACAACCCGTACGTCACGTACACGAACGACTACGTCGAGAGCGTGTGGTGGGCACTGGCCACGCTGCACGAGCAGGATCTGCTCTACCGCGGCCACAAGATCCTGCCTTATTGCCCGCGGTGCGGAACGGCGCTGTCGTCGCACGAGGTCGCGCAGGGATACGAGGATGTGCGTGATCCCAGTGTGTACATCGCAGTGGAGATCGAAGGAGGAACGAGGACCGAGGACCGAGGAAATCGATCCGATGTCGGCGAATCGAATTCCTCACGCCTCGGTTCTCATGCCTCACGCCGTCGCCTGCTGGTGTGGACGACCACCCCGTGGACCCTCGTCTCCAACGTCGCGCTCGCGGTGCATCCTGATCTCGCGTACATCGAGCTCGTGAGGCAGGGGCGCGAGAACGAGGGAACGGTGATCCTGGCTGAGGCCCGCGCGGCCGCGGTGCTGGGCGAGGACTGGACGGATCGATGGGACGTCGTCCAGCGGGTGCAGGGGGCAGCGCTCGGGGGCCTCCGCTATCGCCGCCCACTCGATTGGGTGCCGTTCGGTGAGGGCGAGCACGAGGTGATCGTCACCGAGTCGTTCGTATCGGCGGAGGACGGCAGCGGGATCGTGCACATGGCACCGGCGTTCGGAGCCGATGACTACGCTGCCGGGCGGCGGCACGGGCTGGCGTTCGTGCAACCGGTGGATGCGCGCGGGGAGTTTCCCGCCGACATGCCCGTGATCGGCGGCAAGTTCGTGAAGCAGGCCGACCCGCTGATCATCGAGGAGCTGCGGCGGCGCGGCTCGCTCTGGAAGGCGGGGACGATCGAGCACGCCTATCCGCATTGCTGGCGGTGCGGGACGCCGCTCCTGTACTACGCTCGCGAATCCTGGTTCGTGCGCACCACGGCCTACCGCGACCGCATGCTCGCTCGCAACGCCCGGGTGAACTGGAATCCGCCCGAGACGGGGCAGAAGCGGTTTGGCGAGTGGCTCACCAACAACATCGACTGGGCGCTGTCGCGCGACCGGTATTGGGGAACGCCGCTGCCTGTCTGGGTGTGCGACCGCACCAGGGATCACGCCGAAGCGATCGGCTCGTACGCACGGTTGGCGGAACGCCTCGGCCGGCCGCTACCGGATGATTTCGATCCGCACAAGCCGTTCATCGATCGGTATGACTGGCCGTGCCGGCAATGCGACGGAACCATGCGGCGCGTTCCCGAGGTCATCGACACGTGGTTCGACTCGGGCTCGATGTCCTTCGCGCAATGGCACTATCCATTCGAGAACCAGGACATCCTGCCCACGCAGTACCCCGCGGACTTCATTGCCGAAGGGGTGGACCAGACGCGCGGATGGTTCTACTCGCTCCTGGCGATCGCGAGCGGGCTGGGCCCGGCCCTGCCTAACAACGAGGAGCCGGGTGTCAGGAATCAGGCGTCAGGTGGCGGCCGCCCGTTCGATACGGCGCCCTATCGCGCGGTCGTCGTCAACGACCTCGTGCTCGACGCCGAGGGGCTCAAGATGTCGAAGAGCCGCGGCAACATCGTCGATCCGTGGGACGTAATTCCGCGGCATGGGGCCGACGCGGTGCGGCTGTTCCTGGTGGCATCGAGCCAGGTGTGGCTCCCACGAAAGTTCGATGAAGCGGGCATTCGCGAGCTGGCCGGACGGTTTCTCCTCACACTCAAGAACGTCTACAGCGGAATCTTCGCGCAGTACGCCAACTTCGGCTGGTCGCCCTCCGAATCCGATCCGCCGCTGGCCGAGCGTCCGCTGATCGACCGGTGGGTGCTGTCGCGCCTGACGAGCATCGAGCGGCGCTGCGACGCGCAGCTCGACGCGTACGATGCGACGCTGGCGGCGCGCACGGTCATGGATTTCCTCGTCGACGACGTCTCGAACTGGTACGTTCGGCTGAACCGGCCGCGCTTCTACGACGTCGACACTCCCGATAGCCGTGCGGCGTTCGCCACGCTGCACGAAGTGTTGGTCGTCACCTGCCGGCTGCTCGCTCCATTCGCGCCGTTCGCCACCGACTGGATGCACCGCGAGCTCACCGGGGAGACGGTGCACACGGCCCCCTACACGCGTGACGACGTGGGCGGCGACGCGCGCAACGTCTCGGTGGACCAGGAGCTCGAGCGCGGGATGACACAGCTGCGAACGCTGGCCACGCTCGCGCGGGCCGCGCGCGAAGAGGCTGACGTCAAGGTGCGCCAGCCGCTGAGCCGACTGGTGTGCGTCGTCCCCCTCGGCGCGTCGGCGAGCCTTCGCGAGATGGTTCCGCTCTTGGCCGCCGAGCTCAACGTCAAGCAGGTGGAGTTCGCCGAAACCGGTGACGCGCTGGTGCGCCTCGAGGCGAAAGCCAATTTCCGATCCCTCGGCAAGCGCTTCGGCAAGGCCACTCCGCTCGCCGCGCAGGCGGTGGCCGCCCTCACCACCGACGCTCTGGCGGCATTCGAGCGCGGCGAGCCGGTGGCGATCTCGGTCAACGGGGAATCCCACCAGCTGGCGGCCGAGGACCTCACCGTCCTGCGGCGAGCGTCCGGTGCGCTGGTCGTGAAGGAGGCCGCCGGGTTCTTCGCCGCGATCGATCCCACGGTCACGCCGGCGCTGCGGCGTGAGGGGTTCGCCCGGGAGCTGGTGAGCAGGATCCAGCGGATGCGCAAGGAGGCCGGTTTCGCGGTGAGCGACCGGATCGTCGTCTACGTCGCCGGCGACCCGGAACTCGAGGCCACCGCGCGGGAGTTCACCGACTATATTTCCGGCGAGGTGCTGGCCCGCGAATTGACTGTGGGCGAGGACTTCCCGACTACCGTCAACGTGGCGCAGTCGCTGGAGCTCGACGGGCTCCCGGTACGCGTCGCCCTGCACAGAGTGAGTTAGATGGCGTCTTCAGCGAGCACGAAGAAGTCCAAGCCGATGACCAAGAAGATGCTGGCGCACTTCGAGAAGCGACTGCTCGAAGAGCGCAAGCGCGTGCTCAAGGAGCTCGGCAACTACAGCGAGGCGTTCAACGCCACCCCGCAGTCGGCCGATGGGGACCTGAGCTCCTACTCGTTCCACATGGCCGATCAGGGCACCGACGCGATGGAGCGCGAGAAGGCCTTCCTGTTCGCCTCGCAGGAAGGGCGATTCCTCTGGCACATCGACGAGGCGCTGCGGCGGCTCTACCGGTCGCCCGAGACGTTCGGCAAGTGTCAGCAGTGCGGCGAGGACATCGACTTCGACCGTCTCGACGCGCTGCCGCACGCGCGGCTGTGCATCAAGGACAAGCAGCGCGAGGAAGATGGGAAGAAGCAGTCCTAAGGCCGCGCTGTTCTGGCCGCTGCTCCTCGCCATTCTCGCGCTCGATGTCACCACCAAATCGCTCGCCGTCACCTACCTCGTCCCGGAATACGTTCCGCACGCGGTGTTGGGCGACTGGGTGCAGCTGACGCTCGCGTATAACCCGGGGGCGTCCTTCGGAATCGGGGTCGGCCCGTATTCGCGCGGCGTGTTCATCGTCCTCGCGCTGTTGGCGCTGGTGATTCTGGCCCAGCTCTATCGCGGGACGGCCCCCTCGGACCGGCTGCGCGCGATGGCGCTGGCGTTCGTCTGCGCTGGCGCCGGTGGCAACATGCTCGACCGGATCCGCTCGTCGCGCGGCGTCGTCGACTTCATCGATCTGGGCGTGGGTGACACGCGGTTCTACACGTTCAACGTCGCCGACATGGCGATCACGATCGGCGCGCTCGCCCTCGCCTGGGTGCTCTGGCAGGAAGACCGGACCCGCTCCCTGGTGGCGGGAGGCCCCATCACCGAATCCCAGAGCTCCTCGTGACCACCTCCGCTCGCCGGATCCTCTTCTGGGGGCTGATCGTGACGATCATCGTCCTCGATGTGGTCACGAAAGCGATGGCCGAGGGTTCACTGGCGCCGCGCGGTGTTCCGCGGGAGGTCATCGGCGACTGGCTGCGACTCACCCTCGTCTACAACACGGGCGCCGCGTTCGGCATTTCGTTAGGCCCGTACTCGCGGTGGCTGTTTCTCGCGCTGGCGATCGTCGCGCTCGTCATCCTCGCCCGGCTCTATCGGCAGACGCCCGACACCGACCCGTTTCGCATCGCCTCGATCGGGCTCGTGTGCGCCGGCGCAATCGGCAATGTGATCGACCGCATCAGGCACCCCATGGGTGTCGTGGACTTCATCGACATCGGCATCGGAGTCCACCGGTGGCCCACCTTCAACGTCGCCGACATGGCGGTCAGCATTGGGGCGTTCATGCTCGCCTGGTCGCTGTGGGCCGAGGATCGCGCGAGGGCCCGCGCGGCGTCGTCGGCCGTGCCGACCTCGGTCGAGCAAGCCTGATCTACTTCCCGGGATGACCGGCGGCGCCGCGAGCGGCCCCGCACCCGGGCTGCATCAATTCGTGATCGAGGAGGCGACGGGCGTGCGCCTCGACCTCCTCGTCGCCGCCCGCCTGGATCTCTCGCGCACCGGTGCGGCGACGCTCATCGCCAACGGTCGCGTGACGGTGGACGGCCGCCGCGAGAAGGCGTCGTACCGCCCGGCCGTCGGCGAGCGCATTGCCGTCGACATCCCGCCACCCCCGGACCGCCCGGTGCTCGCCGAGGACATCCCGCTCACGGTGGTGTGGGAGGACGAGCACGCGCTCGTCATCGACAAGCCGGCGGGGATGGTCGTTCACCCCGCCCCCGGGAACTGGACGGGAACGCTCGTCAACGCCCTGAAGGGCAGGGGCCAGTCACTGTCGACCGACGGGGGCGCGGGACGCGAGGGCATTCTCCATCGGCTCGACAAGGAGACGTCGGGCCTGCTCCTCGTCGCCAAGACCGACCGTGCGCACCGGTGGCTCGGCGCCGCGCTGGCTGCCCGGCGCATCAAGCGCCGGTATGCGGCGCTGGCCTGGGGCCACCTGGCCGCGGACCGGGTGACTGTCGACAAACCGATCGCCCGCGATCCGCGAGACCGAAAGCGGATGGCGATCGTCAATACGGGGAAGGCCGCAAAGACCGATTTCGTCCGGCTGGCCCGATTCGACTCGGCGGATTTGCTGCGGGCGCACCTGCATACCGGGCGCACGCATCAGATTCGCGTGCACCTCGCGTCGATCGGGCATCCCGTGCTGGGAGATGACACCTACGGTGGAGGAGGCGGTCGGCGGTTGGTCGCCCTTCCGCCAAAGCGTCATTTCCTCCACGCCGCATGGCTGATCTTCCCGCATCCGGACACGGGCGAGCTGGTCGATCTGCGGTCTCCGCTTCCCGCCGACCTCCGCAAGGCGCTCGATGCGGTTGCCGGTGAGCCGCTGGAGTACCCCGACCCGCTCGACCACTTTGGCTTCTTCCGTCTCAGCCCTTGATGTCCCCGTTCGCCGTCTGGTGCTGTTCCGCCTCGGCGACCGCCTGTATGGGATCGACCTCGATGCGGTGCGCGAGATCCTCCCGGTCCGGCGCGCGACGCGCGTTCCCGGTGCTCCCGCCTACGTCGCCGGGCTGATCAACGTCCGAGGGACGATCGTGACCGTTCTCGATCTGGGCGCCCGCCTGGATGGGAACAGCTCGCTCGCGCCCGACGGCTCGGTGATCCTCGTGGAGCACCGCCAAAAGCTGGTCGGTATCGCGGTCGCGGAAGTGAACGACGTCACGATGCTTCCGGCGGAATCCATCGAGCATGCCACGGAGCGCGATGGCGACGATGCATCGATCGTCGGCTTGGGACGAATGGACGACAAAGTCGTCATCATCCTCGACATCCACTCTATCATCAAGCACGTCCTGCTCTAGCGGAGGGAACGGTGAGCCACACGGTGCTGATCTGCGATGACGCCATCTTCATGCGCACGATGATCGGCGACATCCTGCAGCAATCCGGCTTCGAGATCGTCGGGGAGGCTGAGACGGGCGTTCAGGCCGTCGAGAAGTACAAGCAGCTTCGTCCCGATCTCGTGACGATGGACATCGTGATGCCGGATATGGGCGGGATCGACGCGGTGCGCGAGATCACGAAGATCGATCCGAACGCGAAGGTCCTCATGTGCAGCGCCATGGGGCAGCAGGCGCTGGTCGTCGAGGCCATTCAGGCGGGCGCGAAGGATTTCGTGGTGAAGCCCTTTCAGCCGAGCAGAGTGCTGGAGGCGGTACAGCGAGTTCTCGGATGAGAGAGCGGGTCAAGGGCCACGAGCCAGGGGCCAGGGGATGGATAAGGCGGCGCGGCTTCGCCGCTGCCGCCTCATCGGATGAGCAACGGCGGCCAGGCCGCCGTTGCCTTTCCACACCCCTGGCCCCTGGCCCCTGGCCCTTGACCCGCCCGTAGGGCCCGCCATGGACCTCGCCCGCTACGCCGACCTCTTCCTGACTGAGAGCCGAGAGCATCTCTCGGCGATCAATCACCTGCTGCTCGAGCTGGAGCGCTCGCCCGCGGCCCCGGAGCCGTTGAGCGCGATCTTTCGCGCGGTGCACACGGTGAAGGGGATGAGCGCGACGATGGGGTATGAGGCCGTCGCGACACTCACCCACGAGCTCGAGACCGTCCTCGACGCCGTGCGTCGCGGGGAGCGCAACCTCACGCCGCCGGTGATGGACGCGCTCTTCGAAGCGGCAGACGTGCTCGAGACGGCTGTGGAGCAGGCGGTGCGAGGCCAGGACGCCGCGGTGGACGCCGCCCCGGTGATCGAGCGGCTCCGCGCGATGGGGCGCATGAGTGGCGAGTTCCGCGCGGTGACCGCGGAGGCGAGCGCCGCCAGCGCCCCTGGCGCCCCTAGCGCTTCTCCAGCGCTTCTTCGCCCCTCTGAGCTGTTCGTCCGCGTCCGGCTCGCCGCGACCGCACCCCTCCGCGGCGTGCGGGCGTTCGTGGTGGTGAAGCGCGCGGAATCGCTCGGCCGAGTGCTGGCGGTGGTCCCGCCGGTCGAGGCGCTCCAGGCGGAGCAGTTCGATCGCGAGTTCGCGATCCGTCTCGAGACGGATGCGCCGCCGGCCACGATCGTGTCCACCCTGCGCGCAGCGGGTGACGTCGAGCGCGTGGACATCGAGGATCCCAAGGCGCGCGCGGCCGCGCAATCCGCTGAAGCGGGGCGCTCGAAGGCCTCCCGCAACGTTCGCATCGATCTCCGCCGGCTCGATGCGCTCATGAATCTGATCGGCGAGCTCG
>DATBIU010000113.1:0-8777 GCA_036556765.1 Gemmatimonadaceae bacterium
CTGGAAGTCAGCAAAGTAACCTTCCTCAGCCGTCATCAGGTTGCGGAGGTCGCTCTTCATCGCCGCAACGTACGCCTTCTCCTTCGTGTTCGCGAACTTCGGGATCGCGATCGCCGCGAGAATGCCGATAATCACGACGACAATCAGCAGCTCGATCAGCGTGAAACCCTTCCGGTTGCTCTTCATTTTCTCCGTCCTCCGGTACGAGTCGGCGCGAGCCTATGTGCACCGCGCTCGGCCGCAGATAAAGCAGGGGCGGTGCCATCTGTAGCCCCCCTGCTAAGCACTGGATGGACGAACACTTAGCATTCTGAGTCACGATTAATGGCATCGAATCGCATTGCGTTTCGCCAAAGCGATGCGAAATGCAAGGGGACCTGGCGGCGGTCACGTTGCCCGCCCCGCCTTTACATGGCGAGGAACTTGCCCCCTTTTACGACGCAATGCCCGCCCGCGACAGCCACCGCTTCCCCGCGTCCGCCCCACGGTTCGATCCCGAAGGTGCCCTGGACGCCCTCGCCGAACCAATCTGCGTCGTCTCGACCGCGTGGCGCCTCGTGTACATGAATCAGGCATTCGCCGAGCTCGCCATTCAGGGCGGTGAAGTGGCCCTGATGAAGGATCTTCGGGAGATCTTCACGTCCCTCCCGGCCCTTCCCGATAGCGACCTCACGACCCTCGAGCCGGAGGCACGACGGCAGTGGCGCATTCCCGCGTTTGGCAAGCCCCCGCGCGCGCTCGATTTGCGCGCGACAGGTCTGCCTCACGAGGTCGTCCTGCTGCACGTCCGCGACCTGGGCGAAGCCGACGCCATCGAACGGGCGCTCGCCGAGCGCGACGAGGAGAACGCCGCGATGCGCGAGGTCGCGAACGCGCTCGCTCGCGAGGCCGATCTCGATCCGCTGCTGCGCGTCATTTGCGAGCAGGCATCGGCGCAGTGCGACGCGAGCGGTGCCACCGTCGTCCGGCTCCATGATGACGGCCACGGCCACATCGTGAGCGCGACCGGCGCGCTCGAGGGGATGCTCGGCACCACCTTTTCGCTTGGTGGCTCGCTCACCCAGCGCGCGATCGACGAACGCCAGCCCGTGCGCGCCGATGATTATCGCAGCGACCACCCGCGATTTCGGCGAACCGCCGAGGAGTTCGAGGTCGGCCCGGCGCTCTTCGCCCCGCTCATCGCCCACGATCACATGCTCGGCGCGATGACGGTGGCGCGCCGGCGCGGCGCAGCACCGTTCTCGGCCCGCGACGAGCGGCGCATCGCCGCCATCGCCGATTACGCGGCGCTCGCCCTCTGGAAGGCCCACCTCACCGACGAAGCGCGGGCCGCCAACAAGGTCAAAGGCGAGTTCATCGCGACCATGTCCCACGAGCTGCGCACGCCGCTCACCGCGCTGCTCGGATACGAAGAGCTGTTCGCCGAGCACATCTTCGGCCCACTCACCGAGCAGCAGGAGACGGCCGTCGACCGCATGCGTGTGAGCACCCAGCATCTGCAGGCCATCATCGATGAGGTGCTGACGTTCTCCCGCCTCGAGGCGGGCGAGGAGCGCGTCCATCTGCGCGACGTGCCGGTGCGCGACATCCTGAACGGCGTGGTGGCCGTGCTCGAGCCGCTCGCCCATGCCAAGCGCATCGCGCTGTCGACGCGCGCGCCCGAGCAGGAGCTGACGACCCGCACCGACCCCGACATGATGCGGCGGATTCTCGTCAACCTCGGCGGCAACGCCGTGAAGTTCACCGAGCGGGGGTCGGTGACGCTGGCTGTTACCCGCGAAGCGGGATGGATCGCCTTCGAGGTCGCCGATACGGGCATCGGCATCGCGCCGGAGGACGTCGCGCGGCTCTTTCAGCCATTCTCGCAGCTCGACTCCGGCTTCACCCGCCGCTTTGGAGGCACCGGCCTCGGACTGTTCGTGAGTCGCCGCCTCGCTGAGCTCCTGGGCGGAGACATTGGTGTGACGAGCGCGCCGGGGAGCGGGAGTGTCTTTACGCTGCGGGTTCCGGTGGAGGAGTAGGTCGGGGAAGATTGCGGATTGCGAATGCGACGTCACCTGCAGTCCGCAGTCCGCAATCGCCTTCCAACCCACTTTCCCCGCGGGTTAGATTACGCGCATGTCTCCCATTACCGGCGCGTTCAACGACGCGTTCATCGCGGAAATGTACGAGCGCTTTCGGCGGAATCCCGAGAGCGTCGATGCGTCGTGGCGACAGTTCTTCGGGTTTGCCCAGTCGCTCGCCGGCACCGCCCCGGGCGCCGCTGACGAGTCGCTGCTGCGCGCGGTCGCGGCGGCCGGCGCGCTCGTGGAGGACATTCGCCACTTCGGGCATCTCGCCGTGCGCCTCGACCCGCTTGGCACCCCGCCCGCGGGCGCGCAGGAGCTGACACCCGAGTTCCACGGCCTCACGGCGAGCGATCTCGATCGCATTCCCGGCTCGGCGCTCGGCTTCCCCGATGCGACGGCCGCCGACGTGGTCAAGCGTCTGCGGAGCATCTACGCGTCCAACATCGGCTTCGACATCGAGCACATCGAGGAGGAGGCGGAGCGCGACTGGTTCCGCAAAGTGCTCGAGGGGGGCGATGCCCGCCTGACGCTGACCTCCGAGGAGAAGCAGACCGTTCTCGCGCGGCTCACGGCGGTCGACGGTCTCGAGCGCTTCCTCGCGCGCGCGTATGTCGGAAAGAAGCGCTTCTCCATCGAGGGCACCGACACGCTCGTGCCCATGCTCGACGCCGCCATCGAGCGTGCGGCGCAGTCGGGGGCGCGTCACGCGGTGATCGGCATGGCCCATCGCGGGCGGCTCAACGTGCTCGCGCACATTCTCGACAAGCCGTACGCACGCATCTTCGAGGAGTTCGAGGAGAAGGTCGCGAAGTCGGATGCCGTCGATACCGGCGACGTGAAATACCACCTCGGGGCGTCGACCAGCCGCACGCTCTCCGATGGGAAGAAGGTGGAGCTCGAGCTGGTACCGAACCCGAGCCATCTCGAGTTCGTGAACCCGGTGCTCGAGGGAGTGGCGCGAGCCCTCCAGCGCGCCAACGGGACACGCGACGAGTCGAGTGTTCTTCCCGTCGTCGTGCACGGTGACGCGGCATTCCCCGGCGAGGGAGTGGTGGCGGAGACGTTGAACCTCTCGCGTCTGCGCGGGTATCGCGTTGGCGGAACGCTCCACATCATCGTCAACAACCAGGTCGGGTTCACCACCGACCCCCAGGACGCTCGATCCACCTACTACTCGAGCGATCTCGCGAAGGGGTTCGAGATCCCCATCTTCCACGTCAACGCCGACGATGCGGAGGCCTGCATCGCCGCCGTGTGGCTCGCGATCTCCTACCGCACTCGCTTCGCGAAAGATGTGCTGATCGATCTCGTCGGGTATCGTCGTCACGGACATAACGAGGGCGACGAGCCGGCGTACACGCAGCCGAAGCTGTACGACCGCATCAAGGCGCACCCGACGCCCAGGGAAGTGTGGGCGAAGCGGCTCATCGCCGAGGGCGTCGTGAGCGAGGAGGAGTCGACGCGGATCGCCGACGAGCTGATGCGAAAGCTCGACGCGATTCACACCGGGCTGAAGGGGAGCGCGGCACAGCCGGCCACGCAGGACGCGGGCGAGCCCGGACGCACGAAGCCGCAGCAGATCGCGACGGCCGTGAAGCCCGAGACCCTCATTCTGGTCAACGAGCGGTTGCTCGCCTGGCCGTCCGACTTCGCGCCCAACCCGAAGCTCATCAAGCCGCTCGAGCGCCGGCGGGCCGCGATCGGCGACGAGGGTGGCATCGACTGGGGTCACGCCGAGGCATTGGCCTTCGGGTCGCTGCTGCTCGAGGGAACCAGCGTCCGCCTGACGGGGCAGGACACGGCGCGCGGCACCTTCTCGCACCGCCACGCGGTGCTGCACGACTTCAAGACCGGCGCCGAGTTCATTCCGCTCCAGCATCTGCCGTCGGCCAAGGGCGCGTTCGAGATCTACAACTCGCCTCTGTCCGAAACGGCTGTGCTGGCCTTCGAGTACGGCTACTCGACCGCCGCGGCGGACTCCCTGGTCCTGTGGGAGGCGCAGTTCGGCGACTTCGCCAACGTCGCTCAGCCGATCATCGACCAGTTCATGGCCGCCGACCGCGCGAAGTGGGGGCAGGATTCGAGCGTCGTTATGCTCCTGCCTCACGGTTACGAAGGCCAGGGGCCGGAGCACTCGAGCGCTCGGCTGGAGCGGTTCCTTCAGCTGGCGGCCGAGGGGAACCTGCGCGTCGCGTACCCGACGACGCCGGGCCAGTACTTCCACATCCTGCGCCGGCAGGCGCAGCTCGATCCCCGGCGGCCGCTGATTCTCATGCAGCCCAAGAGCCTGCTGCGGCTTCCCGAAGCGGCCTCGCGTCTCCCCGAGCTGGCGACGGGATCGTTCCAGACGGTGATCGACGACCCCGCCCGCTCGCCCGTCCCGCGCGAGGTGAAGCGACTCGTGCTCTGCTCGGGAAAGCTGTATTACGACCTGGCCGCCGCGCGCGCGAACGGAACCGAGGCGAAGCACGCGGCAATCGTGCGCGTCGAGGAGCTGTATCCCTGGCCGCACGAGGAGATCGCGCGCATCATCGACCGCTACGGCGGCATCGAGGAAGTCGTGTGGGCTCAGGAGGAGCCGAGGAACATGGGCGCCTGGTCGTTCGTGTGGCCGCGACTGCGCGCATCGACCGGCAACGCCATTCCCATTCGGTACATTGGCCGCCCCGAGCGCGCGAGCCCGGCGGAAGGGTATCACACGGCCCACGCGGAACAACAGGCGCGCATCGTCACCGAGGTGCTGGCGGCCCCGAGTGGCGGGCGCGAGACGGGGGCCGGATCGGCGCGGGCGAAGAAGGAAGCCGGACGCGGGTGAGGACGGCACGGCGGGTCGGGGCCCTCGTTCTCCTTCTGTGGGCGTCGAGCACCGCTCGCGGCCAGGAGCGCGGTGCTGCCGCGCTCGGCGGCCTCGTGGATGGCCTGGGCGTGAGCGCGCGCGTGCTC
Source organism: Gemmatimonadaceae bacterium (assembly GCA_036556765.1). Taxonomy (GTDB): domain Bacteria; phylum Gemmatimonadota; class Gemmatimonadetes; order Gemmatimonadales; family Gemmatimonadaceae; genus JAICNG01. The sequence goes on from DATBIU010000113.1 coordinate 5,013, forward strand.
CTCGTCGCCGCCCACCCCGATGATGAGGACACGGCTCTCCTCGCCTGGCTCGTCCATCGTCAGCATGCCGACGCGGCGTATCTCTCGCTCACGCGCGGCGACGGCGGACAGAACCTCATCGGCGATGAGCTGGGCGAGGCGTTAGGCGTCATCCGCAGCGAGGAACTGCTCACCGCGCGCCGGCTGGATGGCGCGACCCAGTACTTCACGCGCGCCTACGACTTCGGCTTCTCCAAGAGCGCGGACGAGACGTACACGCACTGGCCGAAGGACTCGGTGCTGCGCGACGTCGTGACGGTCATCCGCGCGTACCGCCCTCACATCATCGTCGCCATCTTCAGCGGCACGCCGCGCGATGGCCATGGGCACCACCAGGTGTCGGGAATCCTCGCGCGCGAAGCCTACGACGCGGCCGCCGATACCGTGCGCTTTCCCCGCAGCGTCACCGCCGGCCAGGGTGCATGGGCGCCGTCCAAGCTGTACCTCGGGGCCTACCAGTCGCGCGACCGCGCGACGGTGCGATTCAACGTCGGCGAGTACGATCCGGTCCTGGGGCGCTCGTACTACGAGATCGCGATGGAGTCGCGGTCGCAGCACAAGTCGCAGGCCTTCGGTCGCCTTCAGCGGCGCGGCACCCAGCCCCACTGGCTGATGCTCGAGAAGACACGCGCCACCACCGTCGCGAATGGCGTCGCCGAGCGTTCTCCCTTCGAGGGAATCGACACGACGTGGGCGCGTCTGCGTCCCGCGGTCGCGACCATGTCGCGCGACGCGGCCGCGGCGCTGGACTCACTGCCCGCGGCGGCCGCAGCCGCCCGTGCGGCGCTCGATTTCCGACGCCCCGCGACGGTCGTCCCCGAGCTGGCGCGGGTGCACCGGCTGCTTGCGCGGGTCCGCGATGCGCGCATCACCGATCCGGATGTCGAGGCGTCGGTGCGATCGGGAATCGCCCGCGTCGGCCGCGCGTTGCTCGAGGCGACGGGCGTTGCGCTCGAGGCGACGGCCGGGCGTGCGACGGTGGCGCGCGGCGACAGCGTGCGAGTCGACGTTACGCTCCACGCACGTGGCGACGTTCCGGTCACTGTGACGAGCATCCACGTCGCCGGGCCCGACGTCAGCGGCGTGGCGATCGTGCCGGACGGCAAGGCGATCATCCAGCCCGACAGCTCCGCGACGTGGCCGGCGCAGGTCCGTGGCGTGAGGGTCACGCAACCCTGGTGGCTGGCGCACGGCCGTCGCGGCGACCTCTTCGACGTTCCACGCACCGAGGTCGCACAGGCGGAGAGCGAGCGTCCAACCGCCGCCATGGCGCGCGTCACCCTTTCGATCGATGGAACCATCGTCGAGGCGAGCGCGCCCGTCGTTCATCGGCGGCCCGATCCGGTGCGCGGCGACGTGCAGCGCCCGCTGGCGGTGGTGCCTCCGGTGTCGGTGATGCTCGAGCGAACGGTCGAGTACGCCCGCGCGGGTGTCCCGCTCGAGCGGGTCGAGCGGGTCGAGCTTCGCTCCGCGCTCACGACACCTGCTGATGTCACCGTAACGTTGAGCGCTCCGGCGGGGCTTACCGGTGACGGCGCAAAGCGGGTGACGCTCGCGCCGGGCGGCACGCAGGCGGTCGAGTTCACCGTCCGGGGCACGCCGCGCCCAACGCGAGGCCAGATGAGCGTCATCGCCGAAGCGCGCGGGGAGCGATTCCGGGACGGATACGCCGAGATCGAGTACGACCACATCACGCCGCAGCGGATGTATCGCGACGCGAGCGTCGACCTTCAGGGCGTGGACGTCTCGCTCGGCCAGAATCTCCGCGTCGCGTACATTCCGGGCGCCGGTGACAACGTCGCGCCGATGCTCCAGCAGCTCGGCATCCCGGTCACGATCGTGGAGGCGGGCGCCGTCGCGACGACGGATTTTTCGTCCTACTCCACCGTCGTCGTCGGCACGCGTGCCTACGAGTCGCGCCCCGAGCTCATTCAGCACAACGGGCGGTTGCTCGACTACGCTCGCCGCGGGGGAACCCTCGTCGTGCAGTACGGCCAGTACGAGATGACGCAGGCCGGTGTCATGCCGCATCCGGTGACGATCTCGCGTCCGCACACGCGCGTGACGGTGGAAGATGCACCGGTTACCACCGTGGAGCCGCACGCCACGCTGCGTGCGCCGAATCGCATCGGCCCGCGCGACTTCGAGGGGTGGGTGCAGGAGCGCGCGCTCTACATGCCGGCGCAGTTCGACAGCGCCTACTCGGCCCCGCTCGCGATGAGCGATCCCGGCGAGCCGCCGTCGCGCGGCGCTTTGCTCGTCGCCCCTCTCGGTCGAGGTCTCTACGTGTACACGACGATGGCGTTCTTCCGCCAGCTGCCCGCCGGAGTACCGGGCGCGGCGCGGCTGTTCGTGAACCTTCTCAGCGCCAAGGCCGTCCAGCCGGCGCGCGTGGTTCCGTGATCAGGCCGCTCACGCTCCTCGGTGCCGGCGTGCTCCTCGCCTGCGGCGGCGACTCGGGGAAAAACGTGGTGACGGTGTATTCGCCGCACGGCAAGGACCTGCTCCAGCACTACGAGCTGGCGTTCGAGCGCACCGACTCGACGGTGGACGTGCAATGGGTGGACATGGGCTCCCAGGAGGTGCTCGACCGGTTACGCGCCGAAGCGGCGAATCCGCAGGCCGACGTGTGGTTCGGGGCGCCGTCGGAGATCTTCGAGCGGGCGGCGAAGGAAGGGCTGTTGGAGCCCCATCGCCCCACGTGGGCAGCGGCGGTGCCTGACGAGGCACGCGATGCGCGCGATCTCTGGTACGGGACGTACCTCACGCCCGAGGTGATCGCGTACAACTCCGATGCCGTGACCGACGCCGAGGCGCCCAGGGATTGGGACGACGTGCTCGATCCGAAGTGGCGAGACAGGATCATCATCCGCGATCCCATCGCCTCGGGAACGATGCGGGCGATCTTCGGCGCGATCATCGCGCGGGAGCTCGCGCGCACGGGCTCCACGCGGGCGGGGTACGACTGGCTGCTGCGCCTCGACGCGAACACCAAGGAGTATACCCTCAACCCGACGATCCTCTATCAGAAGCTCGGACGACAGGAAGGCGTGGTGACGCTGTACAACATGCCCGACATGGCGATGCTCCAGCTGCGGACGAAGATGCCGGTCAAGTGGGTGGTTCCCGCCAGCGGCACGCCGGTGCTGGTCGAAGGGATCGCGATCGTGAAGGGTGCCAAGCATCCCGAGCTGGCGAGGCGGTTCTACGAGTTCGTGACGACATCCGAGGCTCTGCGCGCCGCGGCGAACGACTTCCTCCGCATTCCCGCGCGCACCGACCTCCCCGCCGACTCGCTCCCCGCCTGGATTCGTGAGGCGAAGGAGACGATGAAGACGATGGCGGTCGATCGGCAGCTGCTCGCCGATTCGCTCGACGTGTGGATGCGGTACTGGGACGCCAACATCCGGAATCGCGGCCAGCGCTCGTGACCACCGCGACGCTGTCGCTGGTGGGGGTGACGCGCCGGTTCGGCGCCCTCAGCTCCGGCGGCAGTGTCGCGGTCGATGGGCTCACGCTCGACGTCCACCAGGGCGAGCTGCTGGCGCTGATCGGCGCGTCGGGCTCGGGGAAGACGACCACCCTGCGCATCATCGCCGGCCACGAGATGCCTGACGAGGGACGCGTGTTCCTCGACGGCCGCGACATCACCGCCCTCCCCCCGCGGCAACGCGGCTTCGGGATGGTGTTTCAGCATTACGCGCTGTTCCCCCACATGACGGTCGG
>DATBIU010000114.1:0-2507 GCA_036556765.1 Gemmatimonadaceae bacterium
ACGTTGTCGCGAAAGGGCGTGCGCGGGGCCGGGCCCTGCCACAATTCGTAATCGAGGTTGGACGGCACCGGCGCCGCTTTTCCGCGCCCGATGCTGCCCCGCGTGTTCGCGTACCACGCGCGAGCGAGGTAGGGACGGCCGATCAATCCCTCCCGAATCGCCTGGATCGCCTCGATCGACCGAGCACCGGACCGCTGCTGGTTCCCGATCTGAACGACGCGCGCGTGCTTCTGCTGCGCGGCAACCAGCAGCTCCAGCTCGCGCGCGTTATGGCTGGCGGGCTTCTCGACGTAGACGTGCTTGCCCGCCTCGAGGGCGAGGATGGCGGCGGGTGCGTGCCAGTGATCGGGGGCGGCGATCACGATCGCGTCGACGTCCTTGTCATCGAGCGCGCGGCGAAAGTCGCCGAGCGCGCCGGGCGACCGCGTCTGATCCGCCTGCAGCTCGCCTCGCGCCTTCGCGAGCACGCTCGCATCGACGTCGCAGAGATACGCGACCTCGGTGTTCTTCGAGCGCATGAAGTTGCGCGCCAAGACCGTCCCGCGCCCATTGAGGCCCATCACCGCGACGACGACCTTCTCGCTCGGCCATCCGCCGAGCGCGAGCGCCGGCGCCGGAAAGCGATTCGCGGTCACGACCCCGAGCCCCGCCAGCGACGTGCCGCGGATGAACTCGCGTCGGCCGATCGTTCCCTTCGTTTTCATGCAGCCTCCCGCTCTTCGTGTGTGCTACCGTGTCGCGTCGTTCAGCTCACGAATCTTGATGCCGCGGAAGGCAACCTCATCGCCGTGGTCCTGGAGGATGATGTGCCCGCGCCGGCGCTCGGCGAATCCCGGAATCGGCTTGTACTTGCTCTTCTCGAGCAGCGAGTCGAGCCGTGGCGTTCCAAGATCGAACTCGACGACCTTCACCCCGTTCAGCCAGTGCTCGCCGTGATTCCCGCGCAGCACGATGCGCGCGCTGTTCCACTCGCCAACGGTGCGCAATCGCTTGGCCGGCGGAGGGGCGACGATGTCGTACAGCGCGCCGGCGAGGTGCGTAGCGATCTGGTTGTCAGGGTGCAGCACGTCGTCGAGCACCTGATACTCGAAGCCGAGTGCGGCGTGATTGGCCGCGTGCGCGAGCGAGAGCTCCTCCGACACGTTGTACTTCACGCCGCTGTTGGCGCCTGGTGTCACGCGCCACTCGAAGGCGAGCTCGAAGTCTCGAAAGGATTTCACCGTCATGAGGTCGCCGCCGGCCGCCGGCTGTCCATCGGCCAATCGTGGCACCTTCGCGCTCGCGACTTTCACGATGGTGCCGTCGATGACGCGCCAGTGCGCCGTCGGAACGCTGTCGTAGCCGAGGCCGCGCCATCCGGTCAACGTCGTTCCGTCGAAGAGCAGGCGCCAGCCAGCCTCGCGCTCGTCGGCCGTGAGATGGTTCGGCGATTGTGCCGTCGCGCATCCGGCGAGGGCGAAGATCGCCGCCGCGACGCCGAGGGGCGTGAGTGGAATGCGAAGCTTTGGTCGATGCGCGGTCATGACAGGGCGCTGCGGGTCAAGGGGCGCCATTCTGCCATCCAAGCTCAAAGGGGGGACGCGGATGAGGCGGATGCGGCGGATTCTGCTGATCGCTCGTAGTGCATTGAGCCCTCCTCCACAGTAACAAAAAAACAACTTTTTGGGCTGCGCGAGGAGAGGCTTCGGCGCGAGGAACGATCGGCGTTATCCGCTGCATCCGCCGCATCCGTATGCCCTTTGAACTTGGATGCATGGGCAGTCGACCCCGTGATGGCTCGGTCACGCCGGAGAAGATGGCCGTCGTTCCCCGAGTCTCGGAAGGAGCCGACCGGTGCGTGCCGCGGAGGCCTCGACACGTCGCGCATCGGGAGAAACGGCCTCACACGCGACCGGAGAACAGCGCGATGCAGCCCACGACCGTGACGGACACGTCGCGAAAGCGCTGGTCAAGCGCACGCGTCAACCCGTCGAGGTCGTCCCGTTCATTGGAGAAGATGCCTCGTCGGTTGTAGAGCGCCATGAGGCGGGTGGCCAGCCAGCTTCGAGTGACGCCCCCCTGGAGCAGAGTCGATCCAAAAACGACGGCGTTCGGGTTCACCAGCGCCCGGAGGTGATCGAAGACCACCGCCTTCGATTCCATCGAACCGGGAAGGCAGTGGAGCAGGTAGCTCATTCCCACCGAGTCGAACCGCGGGGCATCGAAGGGAATCGGCTCGAGGACGTTTCGGCGATAGCTCTCGGGGTGATACCGCGCGATGCGTCTCGAGGCAAACTCGAGCGTGTTGGGGTTGAGATCCATCAAGGCGATGCGCGGTGCGGGCGATGGAAACCGGCAGCGATCGAGGAAATAGCCCGTGCCGACGCCCACATCGAGGTGATTCGACGTGACGTGGCGGTTGTAGTGCTCCTCGACCCGGTGAGACGGACACTTCCAGACATAGCGGGCCGAGATCCCGAGGACGGCGAGATCGTAGACCGCGAGCATCGGCCAGGTGTAGATGGCCT
>DATBIU010000115.1:0-4624 GCA_036556765.1 Gemmatimonadaceae bacterium
GGCGGCTGCTTCGCAGCCGGCCGCGCTCATCAGATGAGCGAACGGCCGCGCGCTCGCGCGGCCGTTCGCCTTTCCACCCCTCGATCCCCCGACCCCTCGACCCCTCGATCCCTTAGACTCTGCAGATCCTCACCGCCTCCGCCAACGACGTCCGCGGATCGCGCGTGGGGATGAACTCCTGCGCGACGTAGCCGGTAAACCCGGTCTCGGCGATCGCCCGCATGATGGCGGGATAGTTCAGCTCCTGCGAGGCGTCGATCTCGTGCCGGCCGGGAACGCCGGCGGTGTGATAGTGCGCGATGTACTGGTGATTGTCGCGGATCGTGCGGATCACGTCGCCTTCCATGATCTGCATGTGGTAGATGTCGTAGAGCAGCTTGAACCGCTCCGATCCGAGACGCTTGGCGAGCGCGACGCCCCACGGGGTGCGATCGCACTGGTAGTCCGGGTGATCGACCTTCGAGTTCAGCAGCTCCATGCAGATCGTCACGCCGTGACGCTCCGCCGCGGGGAGCAGCGCCGCGATGCCGCGCGCGCACGCCGCGAGCCCCTCTTCATCGGTCTGCCCGTCGCGAGTTCCCGAGAAGCAGATCAGGTTCGGCACGCCGGACGCGGCCGCCAGCGGGATCGTGCGCTCGTACGCCGGCACCAGCCACGCATGGTGCTCCACCCGGTTGAACCCGCGCGTTAGGCGTGTACGCGGCTCTGGCACCGCCGCGTATCCCATCGCGCACGTCAGGCCGTGGCTGCGCGCGATCGGCCACTCGTCCCGCTCGAGCAGCTCCACTGAGTCCAGCCCGAGCTCGCGCGCCATCCGCGCGACCTCCTCGACGGAAAGCTGCCGGAACGGCCACCGGCACACCGAGTGCTTGAACGCCGCGGCGGCGCGACCGGCGCCGGCGCGTTCCGCCTCGGCGACGCCCCCTCCGATCAATGCCGCGGCGCCCGCCCCAGCGCTCGCGGCGAGGAATCGCCGGCGGTTCATGGCCAGCGCCTCACAGGTTCTGGCGCTGTAGCTCGCGCACGGCGTGGTCGACGGCGCGCGCGGTGAGCGCCATGTAGGTGATCGAGGGGTTCTGACACGCGGAGCTCGTCATGCAGGCGCCGTCGGTCACGTACACATTCGATGCATCGTGCAGCTGGTTGTTGGCGTTGAGCGCCGACGTCTTCGGATCACGCCCCATTCGCGCCGTTCCCATCTCGTGAATGCCGAGGCCTGGCTCTGCGCCCAGCGCGCCCGGCTGGTGCGCGTCCCACGTGTTTACGTCGCGAACCCCGGCCGCCTCGAGCATCTCCCCCGCTTGATCCCGCATGTCGCGGCGCATCGCGATCTCGTTCGGCGTCCACTCGCAGCTGATACGCAAGAGCGGAATGCCCCACTTGTCGGTCTGCTGCGCGTCGAGCCAAGCCCGGTTCTCCTTCACCGGGAGCGCCTCGCCAAACGCAAGCATCCCCACCCCCCACGGTCCGGGGTCGTGCACCTTCTTCTTCAGCTCGACGCCGATGCCCGGCTCGCCGATGCCGCGCCCCCATCCGGCACGTCCCGCTCCCCCCTGGTACCCGTAGCCGCGCGTGAACTTCAGCCGATCAGATCCGGCCGCGGCAAGGTTGCGGAATCGCGGGATGTAGAAGCCGTTCGGCCGGTTCCCCTCGTAGTACCGGTCGAGCAGACCGGGGATCTCGCCCCGCGCGCCGGTCATGAAATGGTGGTCCATCAGGTAGTGCCCCACCACGCCGCTCGAGTTGCCCAACCCCTCCGAGAACCGCGGCGATTTCGAGTTGAGGAGCACGCGCGTGGTCCCGAGCGTCGATGCGCACAGGAAGATCACGCGGGCGTACACCTCATGCGTCTCCCCCGTGGTCGTGTCGACGAAGCGTACACCCGTCGCCCGGTCGCGCGTCTCGTCGTAAATGACGCTATGGGCGAGACTGCTCGGACGCAGCGTGAGCTTCCCCGTTTTGCGGGCCGCCGGCAACGTCGACGACTGGCTCGAGAAGTACGAGCCCGTGGAGCATCCGCGGTAGCAGGGACCGCAATAGTGACACGGCTGGCGGTCGCCGATTGCCTCCGTCAGCACCGCGCAACGTCCGATCGTGAGGTGGCGTCCCGGAAACGCGCGCTCGATCCCCGCCTTCACGAACTTCTCGCCGGCGTTGAGCTCCATCGGCTTCTGGAACTCGCCGTCCGGCAGGTAGGGCAATCCCAGCCTCTCGCCGGTGATTCCGGCAAAGCGTTCGACGTAGCTGTACCAGGGCTCGATGTCGCGATAGCGAATGGGCCAGTCGACGCCGTGGCCATCCTTCAGGTTGGCTTCGAAGTCGAGGTCGCTCCAGCGGTACGTCTGTCGCCCCCAGATCAGGGAACGTCCGCCGACCTGGTTCCCCTGAATCCAGGTGAAGGGCTTTTCCTCCAGGTAGGGGTGCTCGCTGTCCTTCTGGAAGAAATGCACGGCGGCCTCGACGAACTGACCGGTGCGCGCCTGAATCTGGTAATCCTTGGCGAGCGGACTCTCGACCGGGATGCGCCGTTGCCGCATCGGGAACTCGTAGTCCCGCTTGTGCTCGGTGATGTAGTCCTTCTGGTGCTCCACGTTGCGCCCGCGCTCGAGAACGAGCGTGCGGAGCCCTTTCTCGCACAGCTCCTTGGCGGCCCATCCGCCGCTGATGCCGGAGCCGACGACGATGGCGTCGTACTCTTCGCGCTGCTGAAAAAACATGCGTCCGCTCGCGATGACGGTGACGGTGGCTCGTTACGCCCAGGTCGGCATCCCGGCCGTGTACGGGATGTCGCGGTAGGGCCTCATCGGGTTGACGCGAAGCTCCTGCGTCTGACCGACTTCGGAGGTGTAGTACCCAACCACGGCCAACTCCTTCATCATGCGGAAGAAGCTCTCGGGGCCCACGTCTGCCGCATCAGGGGGTGGCGACACCGCCTCGGCCGGATTGGCGCCGACACCCTGGCCCACCTGCACGTCGGACTCCTGAGACCGCGGCGACGGGGCCGCGCCCTCCGGCGCCTGCGCGAGGGGCTCCTCGCGGAAGGCGAGCTGGTCCAGCTCGGTGACGATCTCCGTCTGCTGCGCCGGGGTCAGCTCGGCAAATCCCTTCTGGTGCATGCGGCGCGCGCGCGCGTCCACCCGCACCAACCCGGCGAGAAAGCGCTCCTTGTCTTCCGCCGTCACGTGATCCGACAAGAGGTTGTCGGCGAACTGGTCGACCTGCGCCGCCCGCGCCCCAGGCGTCTCGGTCTCCGGAATGATCGCCTCGGCGATCGCCACGATGATGGCGCGCTGTTCCGGCGTGAGCGTGCGAGGGGTCCAGTCGGGCTTGGCCGCGGTTCGTCGATCGGCGCATCCCGCGAGGACAGCGGCGATCGTCGGCGCCGAGAGAGTACCGCCAAGGATGACCGCGGCGCGGCGCAACGCCTCGCGACGAGTGATGTCGGTCGAGATACGACTTCTCCTGGGTAGGCTCGGGGCACCAACGTGCGAGTGGTATCCGGCCATGTCAAGGAAGAAGGGAGGAGTCAGGGATGAGGAGTCGGGGACCAGGGATGGAAAGGCAGCCTCGCCGCCGCGCTCATCTGATGAGGGCCGCAGGCGCAACGCGCCGCGGCGCCTTTTCTCACCCCCGACTCCTGAGTCCCGCCCCTGAGGTCGGCAAACCGAACACACGCCGTCTCCACGCTGTCGAGGAAGTTCGCTATTTTGCGATACCGTGATGAGGAACGAGGCGCGAGCAATGACGCGCCCCTGGATTCTTCCACCCGATTTCCTCACTCCTCATCGCTCGTTCCTCATTCGTTCTCTCATGCCACTTTCAAGCGTCGCGCAGGAGCTTGTTTCGCTTGATGAGATTCGCGACGCCGCGGCCCGAATTCGCGGTGTCGCGGTGCGCACCCCGTTGCTCCCGGCGGAGGCCACTGACCGCGAAACGCGATTGTGGTTCAAGCCGGAAATGCTGCAGCGAACCGGCGCGTTCAAGTTTCGAGGTGCATACGCCTTTCTCTCCAGACTCACCCCGGAGGCTCGGGCGCGCGGCGTCATCGCGCCTTCGTCGGGGAATCACGCGCAGGCGGTTGCGGCGGCCGCCAAGCTGTTCGGCGTCAAGTCGACTGTGGTGATGCCGACCACGGTGACCGCGGCGAAGCGCGCCGGTGCCGAGCGGCTCGGTGCAGCCGTGGTCCTGGCGGGGACGACCACCAAGGACCGGATGGACCGAGCGGTGGAGCTCGTGGCGGAGCGCGGCCTGACGATGGTCCCGCCGTACGATGACCCGGTCATCATCGCCGGGCAGGGCACCGCCGGGCTCGAGATTGCGGAGGACTTGCCGAGCGTGCGCACAGTGATCGTCCCCGTCGGGGGAGGCGGGCTGAGTGCCGGCGTGGCGACGGCGATCAAGGCGGTCGTGCCGTCGGCGCGTGTGATTGGAGTGGAGCCGGCCGGCGCCGCGAAGTTGACGCGCGCGCGCGCGGCGGCGCGTCCCGTGCGGCTCGAGCACGCGAGCTCCCTCGCCGATGGACTACTCGCCGTGCAGATCGGATCCCTCAACTTCGCGCACCATCAGGCGTATCTCGACGACGTCGTCACGGTGGACGATGACGCGCTCATCGACGCGATGCGGT
>DATBIU010000116.1:0-10353 GCA_036556765.1 Gemmatimonadaceae bacterium
GGTACTCAAGGAAACTGCGGTTCTCCTCGAGCACTTCGAGCACTTCGAGCACCTCGAGCACTTCGAGCACCTTGCCCCTGCACCATCCACCACGGAAAGAAGTACACGCCGTAGACCACCGCGTACACGATGAAGGAGTCCAGGTGCGCGAAGTGGGCGAAGGCGAAGAAGAAGATCAGCCCGTGCATGCGCAGGACGTTCCGGTAGGGAGCGAGCATCATCGAGGCCTTCGCGGCGTTCGCCGCCTTGCGCGCGGCGATGGCGGGGGCCGTGACCGAAAGGTCGTCCTTGGCCGGCCCCAATCCCTTCACGAAACCGGCGCGCTCGGCCAGGAACGCCGCCGGCAGAAAGGTCCAGTAGCGTCGGGCCACTTCGGCATAGGTCGACATGCCGGCCCTGCCAGGTCCGCCTTCGCTGCCGTCGAGGGGGAAGAACGAGATCAGAAACTGCGAATGGACGTAGTGGAAGCCGCCGAAGTGCACGGTGAAGAACGCGAGCATGAATAGTCCGACGGCGACGAGCGCTCCGCCCCCCGCGATGACCGGACCCTTGTGCTCACGCGCCACTTGCGCGGTGAATTCCCGGTTCCGCCACGCTCCGCGCACGAGATCGGCGCCCGGGCGAGCGATCATCCAGACGATCATGGCATAGCCGACGACCAGGCTGGACAGCCACAGGCTCCAGACGAGATCGCTGGTGGTCCACCCGGCCATCCGCGCGACGCCAAGGCCGAGCGCGAACGCCAAGGCGTCGGGCCAGGCTGAGAACCAGCGGGGTGTCGTCACTGCTGTCGCCATCGTCGAGCCAGAGGGAAGGGTCGCAGCTATCTCCCTCGAAGCGACTCATTGTGGCGGCCGCGCGTAACGTGCTCGAGCGTCACCCCTTGATCACCCCGAGAGGCCGCAGGCGCGCGACACGACGCGCCAGCCCCGCGCCCTCCACGACGCTCGCGACGCGATCGACATCCTTGTACGCGATCGGTGCCTCTTCGGCGAGGCCGGCACTCGTTGGGCAGCGCACGACGATGCCCTGCTGCTCGAGCTCGCGGCGGAGATGGCCTCCCGTCACCTGACGCTTCGCCGCATGCCGGCTCAGCGTACGCCCCGCGCCATGACACGCACTCCCCCACGATTGGGTCATCGCGTGCGAATCGCCCGCGAGCACCCATGATGCCGTTCCCATGCTGCCGGGGATGAACACCGGTTGCCCCACCGCGCGGTACGCCCCCGGAATGTCCGTGCTTCCCGGTCCGAACGCGCGTGTCGCTCCCTTCCGATGGACGCACAACCTGCGGCCGCCGTGGCTTTCCATCTTGGCGATGTTGTGCGCGACGTCATAGATCGTACGAATGTCGGGGCCGGCGAGACCAAGCTCCTTCATCGCGACCGTGCGAACCACGTGTGCGATCCGTTGCCGGTTGGCCCACGCGAAGCTCGCGGCACACGCCATCGCGGCGAGATAGTCCTCCCCCTCGGGCGAATTCACCGGAGCGCACGAGAGCTGGCGGTCGGGAAGCGTGATGCCGTTGGCCTCCAGGCGCCGGTCCATGAGCTTCACGTAATCGGTGCACACCTGATGGCCAAGCCCGCGTGAGCCGGTATGGATGAGCACAGTCACCTGCTCCTCTCGCAGGCCGAACGTCCCTGCTACGGCAGCGTCGGCGAGGTGCTCGACGGCCTGCACCTCGACGAAGTGGTTGCCCGCGCCGATGCTTCCGAGCTGGCTGCGCCCGCGGTCCTTGGCGCGTTGCGAGACCTTCGACGGATCGGCTCCCTCGAGGCGGCCGTTCGACTCCGTATACACCACGTCTTCGTCGATGCCGAGGCCGAAGGCGCGCACGAGATGCGCGCTTCCTCCGGTGAGGACGGCGTCGAGCTCCGCATCCGTCAGCCGCCACTCGCTCCCGCGACCGGTTCCGGAGGGAATAGAGCGAGACAGCTGATGCACGAAGGATTCGAGCCTCGCCCCCAGCTCCGTGCGCGTCAACGGAAGCGCGAGCAGCCGTACGCCGCAGTTGATGTCGAAGCCCACTCCACCGGGCGAGACTGCGCCGTCGGGAATGCGCGTGGCGGCCACACCGCCGACAGGGAATCCGTATCCTTCGTGCATGTCCGGCATTCCGTACACGCAATCGACGACCCCGGGCAAGGTCGCGACGTTGACGAGCTGCGTCATCGCGTCCCCCTCCAGCATCGGCGCGAGCAGGGCATCGTCGGCGTACACTCGCACCGGCACGCGCATGTCGGCGCGCCAGCTGGCCGGCAGCTCGAAGGCGTAATCGCCGACCGCGTGCAAGTCCTCGCGGTGCGGCTTGCCGTGGATCTCGACCGGGGATGTCGTCATGTCGGTGTCCTCAGACATCGAAGAGCACGCTGGCCTGCCATCCCTCACCCTCCCGTGCCAACCGCGCGCCATGATACGTCGCGGCCTTCAAGGGCGATCGCCAGGCCGTGACCGGACGGCCACGCATGCGCGCCTGAATTCGCGGCCGGCCCTCGTCGCGAATCGCGACATTCTGCACGTCGTCGTACGCGCGCTGGTCGATCTCGCTTCGGCTCACGAGCTCGTTGGCGTAGTCGACGAGCAGCGCGTCGCGATCCCGTGCCTCGACGTCGATCGCCTCCCAGCGCCCGTGCGCTCCGGAGGAGTGGCCCGCGACGCGCGCGATGACGCGCGCCAGCTCCTGAAAGACCTCCGTCAACGTGTCGCCGCGCAGCTCGACGCGCCACTCTCCGACATGCTCGACCGTTCGCGATGATGCACTCACGTCCGGTGATTCCGGCGAAGGAATCGCGAGGGCGACTCGGCGCCGTTCATGCTCAAATCGACGCCGCGAGCTGCTCGCGCACCGTCGCGCCGAGGCGCGCGCGCAGCATCGCGAGCTCGTCAGGCGAGGCCTCGCTCATCGCCGCCTCGATGTCCTGAATCGCGGCGACGAGGCGCGGATCGCGGCACAGGTCGCCGAGCCAACGTGAGAAATCCCCATGGCTCGCGTGGTGCCGCATGACATCCGCGGGGAGGCGCGAGATCTCGTGCACGAACTCCGGCAGGTTGCTTGCGGTGCTCCCGGTCAACGCCTGCCGGTTCCGAAAATAGAATCGCCGGTGTTCAGGGAGACGGCCGTGCGTGTATTTGTGCGCGTGACGTGTGTGCGCGATGTGTCCCTCAAACGGCATGAACCGTCGCGGAGCCGACCCTCCCTCTGCGATGAGCGTGGCATTCCGATCCGCATCGAGCGCGATGCGAAACGCGGTGCGGGCCGCAACTCCACGGCAAAGGAGCTCCGGCCGGTAGGTGATCGCGCAGATGCCGACCTGGGAGGGATCCGAGCACCACCAGGCATCGATGCCGCACGGCATCGATACGTGAGCCTCGTCGACGACGATCCAGTGCGGGATCCCGCGCTCGCGCCGCGTGACATCGAGCGCAGCGAGAAGGTTGCGGGCATACGACCGTTTTCCCTCCTCGTGATGAAGGGAGAGGTCCACGACCACCGACGCCATGCCGTTGACCAGCGTTCTCGCCACCTCGTCCGGCGGCGGCAGCGGCCTCCCCGCTCCAAGGACCGCGACACCATGCAGGCCACCGAGCATGTCGTAATCGCCCTCGAGGTCGAGCACGCATACGCTGTAACGCGAGCCAATGAGCTGCCTGGCGATGGTCGCGGCGAGATACGACTTGCCCGACCCACTCGGGCCGTGGATCATGATGTTGATGCGCGAGGTGGGGATCGTCGCCAGGGTACCGTCGTCGTAGGTGCCCAGCGTTAGGCACCGGCGTCGTGGCTGGACGCCGGGCAGGCCCGCCAGGAACGCCCCGAGCAGGAACGCGCTCACCCCCGCGCCGTTCGGCGGTTCGAGTGTCACGTCGGCGTGACGCTTGAGTGCCTCCACCGCGTTGCCGACCGCGACTCCCACCTCGCATGCGCTGAGCAGGGTGTGGTCGTTTTCGGCGTCGCCGATGCCCACGGTGTTGTGCGGGGAGAGACCCAGCTCCTCGAGTGCGGCAACGATGCCCGTTCCTTTCGTCACTCCCGCGGGGAGCACCATGAGGGCGTGGCGATTGCGTTCGACCTGGCACTCCAGTCCGAGCCGCCCAATCTCGTCGTTGACGGTGCGATCGAATGCGACATCGGTGGCCAGCAGCACCTGCCCGGCTCGCACCGGAGCGCCGCGCTCCGCGAGGGCGTCGTACAGCTCACGCGCGACCGGCTCGACGATTGGCCGGTCACGGTCGCGGGGCTGGGAGAGCACCGCGCCGTTCTCCGCCACGATGGCGTCGAAGTGGCGGTCGACGTCCGGGAAATCCGCGCGTAGCTCCGCGAGGATGCGCCCGGTCACGAGGAGCGCCATGCGACCGGCGTCGCGTACGGCGCGCACCGCCGCGAGGGTCTCGTCTGCCGGCTGAGACCCGTTGGTGAGCGTACCGTCGTAGTCGATCGCGACCGCGTGAAAGTAGGCTGTCATCGCCCGTCCTCACGTTGGGGGACACTCAGGAGCGCCGCTGTTGCTTGTGCATCTGGATGATCTCCCGCTGCGTAGTCGCGTCGGTCGGTGACTTGTCAGCGCGCACCCCGTCGAGCATGCGGGGAAACCGCAGCGCGTATCCCGGAGCGTCGCCGGATTTGCCGCAGGTGTGAAACGGGGATCTCGTGATCTCGTCGGCGAGCACCTCGACGACGAGCCGCGGCTCGACCCACACGTCGGGCGTCAGGATCGATTCCACCCGCGCCGGCTTGCGCGCGGTGGCATCCTCATCGAGGCGCGCCCGGAGCTGCTTCCACGCCGCATCGGAGAGGCCGGACCCGATCTTCGCGACGGTCCGAAAGCGGTCATGCGATGGGTCGTAGACGGCGCCGAGCAACGACCCGATGCCAAGGGACGCGCGCTTACCGCGTCCACGCAGGTAGCCCACCAGCACCACATCCACCGTGTCACGCAGCCTGGACTGATAGGATCGCTTCAGCTTCACCCAGTCGAAGCCGCGCGCGCCCGCCTGATACGGCGAGTCCGGTCGCTTCGCGACGACGCCCTCCAACCCGCGCGCGATCATGTCGTCGAAGTATGCCTGGAGCTCCTTGGCGTTCTTCGCGATCGTCGATTCGGTGACGGCGACGGCGCTGTCCTCCTTGAATGGAAGGACTTTGCGAAGGCGTCGCGCGCGCTCTCGCAAAGGGTCGGGAATGCAGTTGCGGCGGCCAGCGTACAGAATGTCGAAGGTGAAGAGACGCAGGGGATAGCGCTCGGCCATTTCCGACACGCGCGTCTTTCGCTTCCGCGTCATCGTGACCTGAAACGGCTGGAACTCACCCGTCTCCGGATTGTGCGCGATCGCTTCGCCCTCGATGATCGCTCGCCTCGTCCGCAGCTGCCGGCGCAGTGCCGCGGTGAGCTCCGGGAACATCGGGGTGACGTTCTCCAATCGTCGGCTGAACGCCCAGACGCGACTGCCGTCCCGATGGAGCTGGAGACGAAAGCCGTCGTATTTGGGCTCCACGTGCACACTGCCTAACCGCGTGATGATGGCGGCGGCGGTGGGGAGCCGCTGCGCGAGCGCGGGACGCACGGGGACGCCGAGCTCGGGCCCCACGCGAGCCAGCGCTCGCTCGCCTTTGTCGAACGCCAGACACACGACGTTGCCCAAGTCGGACCGGACGTTGTAGGCGTGCTCGAGGAGCTTCTTCTTGCGGCGGTCCCCGAACGCACCCAGCGCGGCGGCCTCGAGTATCGTCTGATCGCCGAGCCCCAGCCGCAGCTTGCCTTGCGCGATGCGCACGAGCAGCTTGGCCTCGCGTCCGCCCACCGAGCGAAGGAGGTCAGCCAGCAGCGCCATTTTCTTCTGGAGCGAGCCCGCGCCCGACGTGCGCGCGATCTGGAGCAGGGTGTCATACGCGCGGCGAACCGTGGCGCGGCCGCGCGCGGGCCCCGGCGCCAGCGACTCGGCGACCCGTCCGAGATCGCCGGAGCTTCGGAAGCGACGTCGCACCGCCGCCTCGCTCACCCGATAGGCCTCGGCGAGCGCTCGCACGAGCAGCTTTTCTCCCAGCCCGACCTCGATCCCCTCGTAGTCCGGGCGCAGCCGCGCCTGGAGGAGGTACACGATCGACGCACGCTCACTGCGACCCGAGCGTGACAACAGCTCCGCGACGCGCTCGACCATGGTGAGCCGGGAACGCGTTTCCTCGAGACGCTCGAGAGCATCGGCCAGCTCGAATAGCAGCATGGGAGAAAGGCGCGGGGCGATGGTACGGTATGGGCATGCAGAACCCCCGCAAGAGCATCGCTGCTCCGTGCGGGGGTTCCTTACCCGCTGGTGATTGTCGGTCGGCTGTTTCGACTCCGTCCCGGCAGGGCTTATTCCACCGAGATGGACTGGCCGACAATCTTGCCCTTGTCGGACGGGTCCGACTCAGGTGCCTCTGTCTCTCGAGGCCTTGGTTGTGTCCAGCGACCTCACAACCTGTGCGTGAAGTCGAAATCCTCACGCGCGCCCTTCCGACGATATCTCGCGGGAAAGGATCCATTCACGGTTTTCCCGTCCGTGAACGCAAGGGAAATATACGATTCCACGTGGAAGCCGTCGGTAGGAGAACGCCTGAAATTTCGTAGGGCTTTCTTCAGTTCTTTGATTTGCGGGATGGCTGACGCTGGCGTCTGCCCGGCAGTCCGTGGCCTGGTCGCCGCGATCCTCCCCGGAATTCCCGGATGAACCTCTTTTCAGCGCTACTCGCAGAGCGTATTGCCCGCTATTCGCCCGACGTCACCGGCAGCGGGGCCGGCGCGCGCTTCGCGAGATACGAAACGCAACCGTCCAACGTCGTCAATTCGTGATAGTCGGTCTCGGGGACGTCCACGCCGAGTGTTCGATGGATCTCCACCAGGAAATTCAGGAAATC
The DNA here is from genome assembly GCA_036556765.1 of Gemmatimonadaceae bacterium. GTDB lineage: Bacteria > Gemmatimonadota > Gemmatimonadetes > Gemmatimonadales > Gemmatimonadaceae > JAICNG01. Next base: position 6,896 of record DATBIU010000116.1, read on the forward strand.
CATCGAATCGATGTCAACCTGGTCCCGCACCGGCACGTCGGGCCGGAGCGTTCCGAGATCCGCCTCCGGGGCGACCCGCGCGAGTGCGGCCAGCACAGCGCCCCTGATCTCCTCGCCGGTCATCGCGTCGTCGCCTCGGATTGCAGGCGATACCGCAGGCGCGCCGCCATCCCGCCGTGCGCGTCCAGCTGCGCGGCGGCGACGCCGGACACCTCCTCCACCGAGGCGCTCTGATCGATCGCGGATCGAACGGCCGCCTCGGCCTCGGCGGCATGGTCCTCGAGGTAGCGGTGCGTGAGGTACAACTCGCGCACGCGGGCCTGATCGAGAGTCTGTCGCGTCGCGGCTGGTCCCAGCGCACCGAGCCCGGTCGCTTCACCCCGATCGACGATGTCCGCGATGCGCGCCGCATCCAATGCGTTTCGAAGCGTCGAGGCAGCTGCGTGGGCCGCTCGTGCCAGATCGGCTTCGGAGGCGTGGATGTCGAGCGACACGGCCAGCACGCGGTCCGGCGCGAGCGCCTCCAGCTCGGTGGCGAGCTGCCGGCTCACCTCCGGAATGCCACCCGTCACGATCCACCCATCGTCTCCGGCGACGCGCATCGCTCGCTCGGCGGCTTTCGCCACCATGCGGTTTGTACCTTCCAGGAGGCTACGTTGCGCCTCGTCACGCCCCGTGGCGCCGCGGGTACCCGAGTGAAAGCCCGAGCGGGGCGCGTCACCCATGTGAGAAGGGGCCATGACGGCGTGATGCGCGTGGACCGTCTCGGCCTTCTCGAGCGTGCTCAAGCGATACCGGTACACATCTGCTTGTGTCGAGTCGGCGAGCACGAGCGCCACCGGACGGAGCTCTTTCAGCGCGCGCATGTACGGCGCCACGCACGCCCCGGTGCTCCACACCGCCTGCGTTGGCATGGCCACGGGAATTCGCGACGCTTCGTGGACGCGATCGGCGGTGATGAAGGCCGCCCATCCCGGTGCGCCGACGTTCCCACTGAACGCCGCCAGCTCTTCATCGAGGAGACGCAGGCATTGCTCGAGCTCTTCGCGCTCGGCGTGGGAGGAGCCGGCCAACCAGGCGCGCAGGTCGTTCAGGCTGTGATCGAGCTGCACTCTCCACATGCGTTGCTTCGCGGGGTCTTTTGCGGTCCCGTCGAGATATACACTCAGAACGCGCTTGTCTCTGAGTGACCGTTCGAGGGAGACCAGCTGTGATGTGTTTAGCATATGAGATCACGGTATGTCCTGGCGACGCGCAGGGCAGTAAGGAAATGGCGCATTCCTCTGTAGGAGTTACGCGCACGGTCCCCTGCCTGCCGCTCGAGGCTCCTGGTCAAAGAGCCTCCGGGTTCTGTAGCAACCGCTCGATCTCACGGAGGAAGAGCGCGCCGTAGTGACCGTCGGTAGCGCGATGGTCGGCCGCCAGCGTCGCAGTGACCACAGGTCGCACGTCGAGCATTCCTCGATCGGCCCAGGGTCGATCGCTGATCCTCCCAAACCCGATCAGCGCCACCTGTGGCGGATAGATCACCCCGAACACCGATTGCACTCCCTCGTCGCCGAGGTTCGACACGCTGACGGTGGCATCGGTCATCTCGGACCCGCGAAGGCCGCCCTCCCGTGCACGGCGGACGAGGTCACTGAGCGCTTGCATCACGTCGGCGACCGGCCGCCGGTCGACGTCGTGAATGGCGGGGGCGATCAAGCCGCCACCGCGAATGGAGATCACGACCCCGATGTGAATGGCGGAGCTCGACCGCAACTGTCCATCGAGCCAGAATCCATTCAGATCCGGATATTTTCGAAGCCCAAGCGCCATGCTCTTGAGGAGCAGCGCCGCGGGAAGTACGCGCTCTGTGACTGGGCGCGCCCGGTTTGCGTCTGCGAGCCACGCGAGCGCCCGGCTGACATCGATGTCGGCGGCGAGGTAGTAGTGCGGGATCTCCCGCTTGGATCGGGTGACCGCCGCCGCGACGGCCTGTCGCATCGCCCGCTTCCCATCTTCGGACGGCGCCGGTGGCGCCGGTGCCGCGGGCTCTGCCGTCGAGGCGGCCCGCTCGACATCGGCTTTCGTGATCGTTCCCTCGGCGCCGGTGCCGCGCACCTTCGTGAGATCCACGCCCCGCTCGGCCGCGACTCGGCGTGCGAGCGGTGATGCTCGGGCCGCACGCGGGGGTGCCGCAGGCCGAGGCGTGGGCGGAATGGGAATTACGGGCGGTGCCGCGGGTGCGACAGTGGGGACCGACGGCGGTACTGCCGTGCGATCGGCTCGTATGCGCGCGAGCACGTCGGCCACACGCGCTTTCGTTCCCGTACTCACGATCAGCTGATCGACAACGCCGTCGGCCATCACCTCGATCTCGAAAACCCCCTTCTGCGTCTCGACCTCAGCGATCACCTGCCCGCGCTTTACGCGATCGCCAGCTTTCACGCGCCATTCGACCAGCGTGCCGAACTCCATGTCGGCGCCGAGCGATGGCATGCGAAACTCGGTGACCGCTTGCGTCGCGTCCGGGTTCTCGCGTGCGATCATGAGGACGTCAGCCACGAATCACGGCGCGGGCCGCCTCGAGGATTACCGGTATCTGAGGAATGGCCGCTTGCTCGAGGTGGCGCGCGTACGGCATGGGTACCTCGGCCCCGCACACGCGAGCAATCGGAGCATCGAGATCATGAAATGCGCCTTCCATGATCCGCGCGATGATCTCGGCGGAGAGGCTGCCGCTTCGCCATTCCTCGTCGATGATGACGGCGCGATGCGTTTTGCGCACTGACTCGATAATGGTGGCGGTATCGAGCGGGCGGAGCGAGCGGAGGTCAATGACCTCCGCGCCGATTCCGCTGGCCGCGAGCTGGTTGGCGCTCTCGAGTGTCCGAGGCAGCATCCCGCCGAAGGTGATCAGGGTGACGTCACTCCCGGCGCGGCGAACAGCGGCTCGATCGATCGAGACTGGCCCAGCGTCCGGCGCCAGGTCCGCTTCCACATTGTAGAGCGACGCGTGCTCGAAGATGATCACGGGATCGGGGTCGGCGAGCGCCGTGGGGAGCATTCCGCGCGCATCTTCCACCGTCGCCGGCGCGATGACCTTCAGCCCTGGGACGTGCGCGTACCATCCCTCGAGACTGTGCGAGTGTTGCGCCGCCACCTGTCGGCCGGCGCCCGTCGCCATTCGAATGACGATCGGAACGTAGAACTGCCCGCCGGACATGTGCAGCAGCGTCGCGGCGGTGTTCACGATCTGGTCGAGCGCGAGCAGACTGAAGTTGACCGTCATGATCTCGACGATCGGTCGCATCCCGCCGAGGGCGGCGCCAATGCCCGCGCCCACGAACGCGGATTCCGATAGCGGGGTATCGCGAATTCGATCGGGGCCGAACTCCTCGAGCATCCCTTTGCTGACGGCGTAGCACCCACCGTAGCGACCGACGTCCTCTCCCATGAGGAACACGCGCTCGTCG
>DATBIU010000117.1:0-22903 GCA_036556765.1 Gemmatimonadaceae bacterium
AATCCCGCTCGGCGCTCGACGCAGGACTATCTCGAGAACATCAAGCGGCAGGGCCATGGCAGCGTGCTCGAGCATGCGAACTACTCGATCCTGCTCGAGGGGGTGAGCCGGTCGCTCACGCACGAGCTCGTGCGCCATCGAGCCGGGTTCGCCTACTCGCAGCTGTCGCAGCGGTATGTCGACGAGTCGGAGGCCCACTTCGTCGTCCCCCCGGCGATCATTGGCGACGAGGCACTCGAGTCGGCGTGGAAGCGGCAGGTGGACGAGGCACAGCGCGCGTACGTCGAGACGGTCGATCGTCTGATGGAGCGATACGGCTGGGTGGCGGACAAGGTCCATCGGCGGAAGATGGCCCGCGAGGCGGCGCGGAGTCTTCTCCCCAACGCCACCGAGACGAAGATCGTGGTGACGGGGAATGCCCGCGCGTGGCGGACGATGCTCGAGCTGCGAGCGGGTGAGGGCGCCGAGCTGGAGATTCGCCGCTGCGCGGTCGCGCTGATCCGTCTCCTCCAGCAGGAGGCGCCCGCCTTCTTCTCGGACTTCGAGATCTACGACGCGGAGGATCGGCGCGAGGCGGCGAAGGTGCGGTTCCACAAGGTTTGAGTGGAGCGGATGAGGAGTGAGGACGGAGGAGTGAGGAATTCTCATCGGAGGAGGTGCCACTCCCAGAAAATTTTCCTCACTCCTCCGTCCTCGTTCCTCATCCGAGAAAAAAAATTTTCTCTCCGGCCGAAAAAATCATTGCATCGCCTTCCCGCGGATTTTATCTTGCGCGCCATCCAATTGGCATCGCGTTTGCTTCGCCTGACGCGAAGTGAGGGAGCGCACCAGTCGCGAGTTGGTCGAACGGAAGCCCGGAGTCGCCGCACGATGAGGCGATCGTTCCAGCGAAGGAACACGAGCAGGCCCGGACCGGATGACGCGAATCGGTTTCGCCTACAATCTGAAGCCAGACACGAGCGCGCCGCCCTCGATGGAGGATGCGTCGCCGTCGCATCCCGAGGACGACCCTCCGAGTAGTCGCCGGGACATCGCGTCCCGGACCTCCAGCTCCCTCGCGGTGACCGAGCGCCGCGCGGGCGAGATGACCGACCCCCATGCCCAAAGCGCGCTCGAGATGCTCGAGCTCGCGGCGGATGACGAATACGCGGAATGGGACAGCGAGGAGACGATCGCCGCCGTCGAGCGAGCGCTCTCCCGTCATGGCGACGTGATTCGGCTCGAGGCGAACGAGGAGTTTCCGGAGCGCCTCCGGCGAGAGCGACCCGACATCGTCTTCAACATCGCCGAGGGGTGGCGGGGCGTGAACCGCGAGGCGCACGTGCCCGCGATCTGCGAATTCTTCGGCGTCCCGTACTCGGGGAGCGATCCGTTCTCGCTCTCGCTCTGTCTCGACAAGGCGCGCACGAAGGAATGGCTCTCCGCGCACGGCGTGCGGACGGCGCCCTTCGTCCTCCTGCGTGACGTCGCGGAGCTGGAATCGTTTCTCGGCGGGAAGAGATCGCGGAACGGAGGAGACGCTCGTTCCTCACTCCTTGGTCCTGCTTCCTCGGCGCTGTTCGTCAAGCCAGTCCACGAAGGCAGCTCGAAGGGCATCACGGAAAAGAATTTCTGCCGCACGCCGGAGGAGCTGAGAGCTCAGGTCGGCTTCCTCCTCGAGCGGTATCAGCAGCCGGTACTGGTCGAAGCCTTCTTGCCCGGCGCCGAGTTCACCTGCGCGATCCTCGGCAACGGGAAGCGCGCGCGGGTGCTCCCGATCGTCGGGATCAACTTCGACGCGCTGCCCGAGGGGGCAGTGCCGGTGTACGGCTTCGAAGCGAAGTGGGTGTGGGACACGCCGGAGAATCCGCTGGAGATGTTCGAGTGTCCGGCGCGGATCGATGAGGCGCTGGCGAGCGAGATCGAGCGAGTTGCTCTCAGAGCCTATCACGCGCTCGGCTGTCGGGACTGGTCGCGGATCGATGTGCGGCTGGACGCGGCGGGCGAGCCGAACGTGGTGGAGGTGAATCCCCTTCCGGGGATTCTCCCGAATCCGGAGGACAACTCGTGCTTTCCGAAGGCGGCGCGGGCGGCGGGGATGAGCTATGACGAGCTCATCCAGGCATGTCTGCGCGCGGCGGCGGAACGGCAAGGGGTAGGATTGTCTCGCCCGCGAAGGAAGGAATGAGCAGGAGGAGTGAGGAAATCGTTTTCCTCACTGCTCAGCCCTCATTCCTCATCGCTCGATTGGAGGGCTTCTCATGAAGATTGCCATGTTGTTCGATGGTATGTCGGCGCTCGGGGCGTCGGCTGATCTCCTCATCCTCGAGACGGTGGAAGCGATCGAGAAATCGCTCGTCGAGGAGGGGAATCAGGTCGTGCGCGTCCCGGTCGCCCTCGACGGTCGCTGGGTGGAGCGGGTGCGGCGCGGCAAGTTCGACCTCGCCTTCAACCTCTGCGAGTGCATCGACGGGATCGCGGCATACGAGCCGGCGGTGATCTCCGTGCTCGAGGTCCTCAGCATTCCTTATACAGGAAGCTCGAGCTGGACGACCGCGTTCTGCCTGCGGAAGCACGTCGTGAACGCCCTGCTGGAGCGAGCCGGACTACCGGTCCCTCGGTGGGCGGTCGTCACACCGGGATCCCCCCTGCCGACGGTCGGCTTCCCCGCGATCTGCAAGCCCGCCGCCGAGGATGCCTCGATCGGCGTCGAGCAGCGGTCCGTCGTCCGGAACATGCGCGCGCTCGCCGCGCGAGTGGACGCGATGCACGAGCGATGGAACGAAGTCCTGGTTCAGCGATTCATCGATGGTCGGGAGGTCAACGTCGGCATCGTCGATGGGATGGTTCTCCCGATCGCGGAAATCCAGTTCGACGCGATGCCCAAGGGAAAGTGGCGCATCGTGTCCTACCGATCGAAGTGGGAGTCCGGAAGCGACGAGGATCTGGGCGCCGCGCCGGTGTGCCCGGCCAGGATTTCGCCGGAGCTCAACGCGGAGCTCAAGCGCCTCGCGCTCGAGGCGTGGAAGGCGGTGGGCGGTGAGGGATACGGCCGGGTGGACATGCGCATCGATTCGCAGGGACGTCCCTGGATTCTCGAGGTGAACGCGAACCCGGACATCGCCCCCGACGCGGGGCTCGCGCGGATGGCGCGCGTGGCGGGAATGGACTTCACCGCACTCGTCTCGGCCGTCTGCGAGGCGGGTGCGCGACGTCAGCGCCAGCTCGAGGAGAACCGCTGGGCCCTGTCCGCGCGCCTATCGGGTGTGGTGGTGCCGACCGATCCCGCCGCATTGGAGCTGTTCGCGGCCGGAGTGCGATAGTGGCCGAGGTCACTCGCGTCACCGAGGGCGCGATCGAATCCGAGCCTCCGAGCGGACCGGTGACGGCGCGGCCGCTGGCGCAGCCTGAACGGTCGGCCGCGCTCCCGCTTTCCCGGGAGGAATTCGCGCCGCGGCGACGATCTGACGGCAGCGGACAGCTGATCGATTCCCGCGGAACCGGAATCGTCCTCGGCCAGCTCTCCGCCGCCGACCGTCCTCGCCTCGCCGAGATTCTGCGCGGCTCGAAGGTGTTCAGCGCGAGCGAGATCGCCGTCGCGCTCGAGCTATTTGACGAAGGCAATGAGGAAGGAGCGATGAGGGCGGAGGAACGAGCAATTCCTCACTCCTCAGTCCGCGTTCCTCAGGTGTCCTCGGACTATCTCTTCCTCGGCGCCTTCACCCCGGAAGAGGTCCTGGTCGGATACGCCTGTTGGGGTCCGACCCCCGCCACCGATCGCACCTGGGATCTCTATTGGATCGCCGTCGACACGGCTCTCCAGGGCGCCGGCATTGGAACCATCCTCCTCGAAGAGGTCGAGCGAAGGCTCGTGGGACAGCACGCCCGAATGTTGATCGTCGAAACATCGTCCCGATCCGACTACACCGCGACGCGCGCTTTCTACGAGCGCCGCGGGTACCGCGAGGCCGCACGCGTGCGTGACTTCTACGCGCCCGGCGACGATCGGATCATTTTCGTCAAACGGTTCCAACCACTCGCCGATGGGCGGGGAGCAGATGCACGATGAGTGAATGGCAGCAAGTCCTGCGGGAAGGGGTCGACACCCTCGAGAAGCTGGCGAAGCGATTCGGCGATGACGTGATCGACGTCGACGCCCTGAAGCCGGCGTTCGACAACTTCCAAATGCGCCTCACGCCGGCCGTGCTCGAGCAGATCAAGGACGTCGGCGATCCGATGTGGCAGCAGTACGTGCCGACGGTCGAGGAGCTCGACATCCAGGATGGGATGATCGACTCACTCGATGAGGACGGCGATTCCCCGGTGCCGAACATCACGCACCGGTATCCGGATCGCGCCCTCTTTCTCGTGAGCCCGGTGTGCGCGAGCTACTGCCGCTTCTGTACGCGGCGCCGCAAGGTGGGAGACCCGGAGAAGATCCCGCTCAACCAGTACGAGTCGGCGTTCGAGTACATCCGGAGCCACCCGGAGATTCGCGACATCATCATGTCGGGGGGCGATCCGATGATGCTGAGCGATCGGCGACTGGAGTACCTGTTCCAGAACCTGCGGGCGATTCCGCACGTCGAGATCATCCGCATCGGCAGCCGGATCACGTCGCACCTGCCGGAGCGAATCACTCCCGAGTTCTGTGAGATGGTGAAGAAGTACCATCCCGTCTACATGAACACGCACTTCAACCACCCGTCGGAGCTCACCCCGGCGGCCGTGGCGGCGCTGGGACGGCTGGCGGATGCCGGCGTACCGCTGGGATGCCAGACCGTCTTGCTCCGCGGCGTGAACGACGACCCGGCGATCATGAAGGAGCTGATGCAGAAGCTCCTCAAGGCGAGGGTGCGGCCCTATTACATCTATATGGCCGACCAGGTGGCCGGGGGCGAGCACTTCCGCACTACCGTCCAAAAGGGGCTCGAGATCGTGCAGGCGCTGCGCGGCTGGACGTCTGGGCTCGCGGTGCCGCACTTCGTGATCGACGCACCGGGCGGCGGCGGGAAGGTGCCGCTGCTGCCGGAGTACGTGGAGGAGATCACGGACGATGAGGTGATCTTCCGGAACTACGCCGGCGAGCGATACGTCTACAAGCAGCCGCGCATTCCGGTTCCCGTCGATGGGTGCGGCGTAGCGGCGGAGGCGGCGCCGGACATCGTTCCGATTCAGACACGGAAGAAGTCGAAGCGCTCGAAGCGACCGGCGGCGAAGCGGTCGGCGCGGGCGGGGTAGGAATCAAGCGGGGCGCTCGACAGAGCGCCCCGTTCTCTTCGTCCCATCTTTCTCCGCCAGCGGCTGCGCGCTAGCATCGGGGGACCTTCCTCCATCCTCCGGAGAGACCCTGATGCGCCCTCTGCTTTGCTGCGCGCTGCTCGTGCCAATGGTGCTCCACGCCCAGCCATCCCTCGAGCGCCTATTCTACTATGTCGATCGCGAAGACAGCTACGACAGCTTCGTCCGGCACGCCGACCGCATCGACATCCTCGGCGTCGGCGGGTACCGAGTCGACAGCCTCGGCATTCTCTGGGGAAGCGTGGACCGGAGGGTGCTCGAGCTGGCGCGACAGCGCAACGTGAAAGTGATGCCGCTGCTGGTGAACGAGAGCTTCCACCAGCCGTCGCTTCGCCGCTTGCTGTCGGACACGGCCGCCCGGCATCGCGCGACCCGGGCAATGGCCGACGAATGCCGCCAGCATCGATACTGGGGGTGGCAGTTCGACATCGAGAACGTCCACATCGACGATCGCGACCGCCTCACGACCTGGTACGGCGAGGCGGCGCGTGCCCTGCGCGCCGCGGGGTGCACGATCAGCATTGCCGTCGTCCACCGTCCGACCGAGCTGGCGGGGCCGCTCTCGTATCACCGCTTTCTCTTCGACAGCTGGCGCGCCGCCTACGACCTGGCCGCCCTCGGCCGACTCGGTGACTTCATGACCATCATGACCTACAGCCAGCACACGCGTCGCACGACGCCGGGGCCGCAGGCGGGCATTCCATGGATGCGCTCGATCATCGACTACGTGCTGCGATCGGTGCCGGCGGACAAGATCTCGCTCGGCATTCCGTCACAGGGTCTGCACTTCTTCACGCGAGAGGACAACACCATCCCCGAGCGGGCGCGCTCGTGGGCGGAGACGGTGACGTGGACCTGGGGATCGGGAATGGCCGAGCGCTACGGCGCGCGGCTGATGTGGGACTCCACCCAGGCAGTGACGTACGCCTCGTTCGAGAATGGGGGCACGTTCGAGTGGCTCTTCCTCGAAGACGAGCGGAGCTTCCGCGCCAAGCTGGCGCTGGCGCGCGAGAAGAAGCTTCGCGGATTCTCGGTGTGGGTGCTCGGCGCCGAGGATGAGCGGATTTGGGAGGCGCTTGGAAGGGAATGAGGAAAGGGGCTGAGGAGTGAGGAATGCGACCATATGAAACTCGTGCGGTCGATTTCCTCACTCCTGTCTCCTCATTCCTTCAGTCTCGGCTAGCGATCCGTCAGCACCGTTGAGCTGAGGGGCGTTCCCCCGGCGGCGGCCTCGAGAAGCACGACCGTGCGAATCGCACCGGAGGCAAGGGTGCCGAGTGAGACGTCGCGCACGACGGTCTTCGTTCCGGCGGTGGTGAACCGGACCTGCGTGGCCCCCGCCGCTCGCTCCAGATACCCCGATGCCGTGCCCGGTGCGAGATCGGCGAAGGTCGGCGCGATGGCGGCGATGCTCGCGCCCGGCGCCGTGATGTAGACATCGACGTCGCCGGCCGCGTTCGCCGCGTTGACGGCGCGCAGCTTCACGCTGCCCGCCGCCGGTGCGGCGTTGTTGTCCGTGAGGACGAGGGCGGTGACGGTCGCCGCACCGACGGCGATGACCGTGTGGTCGGTGTTGGCCGTCACCGGAACGGCTGCGTCGAGCAGGTGGACCGTCGTGTCCGCCGTGCGGCGCACGGCGAACTGGCGGTTGCCTGCGTACGCGGGGTAGTACAGCGTCGTCGGAGCCAGGCCGCCGTACGCCAGGCTCACGCCGAGCGGCACGCCATCGACCGTCACGTTGACGGCGCTTGCGCGTGGCGGATCCGAAATCGCGTGCACGAACCGGATGCGTCCCGTGGGCTGGTTCGGCTCGTAGCCCGTCGGGCCCACCTCGTCCGTCCCGCATGCCGCGAGGGCGCCCAGCGCACCCGCGAGCACCATGACTCGAAATCTCATTTCACATCCTCGAATCGTCAGTGAGCGAGGCGCGCGCTGACGCGCGCTCCGCATTCCACGGTCAGTAGTCGTCATGGCTGCACCAGCGTCGCGCACTCGCCGTTGCCCGCCGGCGGTTCGGTGCCTTCCGGGTCGGTCGGCACGTTCTCCGGGTTCGCGTTGCGCTCGCCCACCGGGTACGGGAGCCAGCACCGCTTCGCGACCGACGTCGCCCCAACGAGGCCGAGGCGACGAAGATCCTCCCACCGCAGTCCGGTGGCGAACAGCTCGTAGCGACGATTGCGGTAGATCTCATCGAGGAGCTCATCCGCCGTCAGCACGCCCACCAGCGGCGTTAGGCACGGGCCGGGGTCGCTGGTGACCCGCCCCGCTCCCGGGCAGTCGGTGCGAACCGAGTCGACCACCGCCTGCGCTTCCGGCAGGTCCCCCAGCCGCACCAGCGCTTCCGCCTTGATGAGCAGCACTTCATCGGGATAGTACGTTGGAATCGGCGCCGTGTTCGTCGCGAAGACCACCCAGGCGTCGAGCGGCGTTCCGATGCGGCCGACGATCGCCGTATCCTTCACGAAATACGCGGTCCGCTGCGCCTCCAGCGGGTCCGCTCGATAGGCATCGCGCGGCAACACGCCGGAAGAGCCGGTCGAGACGGTGAACAGCGGGTTGGGCGCCGTCGCCGCGAACGGAATTCTCGAGAAAGCGGTCCGACTCACCGAGTCGGCGGCATTGAGCGCCCCCTGCCAGTTTCCGGCCAGGCGACGATACCGCGCCTTGTAGGCGAGAATGGTGTTCGGGATGTCGAGACCCGTCGCCAGCACTTGCGACGTGAACTGCGCGCTGGGCAGGGTGTCTCTGTACGCAATCAGGGCCGAATCCAGCAGTGCCAGCACGGCGGTGAGAGCGGCCTGACGATCGACGAACGCCGGTGTCGGATCGGAGTAGGTGTCGATCGGGAGCGACTCGAAGCTCTGCAAAAGCTCTCCGATCGCGCCCGCCTTGAAGAGGTAGGCGAGGCCGAGCAAGCCGCTGCGCGTTCCGCGCGGCATGACGACGTCACCGGCAGCCGCAATGATGTCGTTCGCCGTCTTGATCGTGCGGTAGCTGGTGTTCCAGACATCGCCGGTGATGCCCGCGCCCGGAGGAACCGTTCCCCCTTCGGCATCGGAGATCGTGGAGAACGCGGTGTTGAGCGCCCCCAGCTCCTCCGTCAGCAGGCCGGCGGAATAGATGAAGCTGCCGGTCGATGTCCCAAAGCGAGCCTGAAGGCCGACACCGAGCGCCATCAATCCTTCGGCGTTCGTGACGACCGTCTCCTGCGTGGGCGAATTGGGATTGGTCGTATCGAGGTCGCACGCCACGAGCCCGAGGGAGCTCGCGAGCAGCACCTTCGTCAAATACTGTCGCATGTCGTCTCCGCTCAGTAGGTGAACCGCAGGCTTGCGGACCAGGTGCGAGGAATCGGGACCGAGGCGAAATCGAAGCCACGATCCGCGGCGGTCGTCGTGAGACCTGGAGCGTTCTGCCCGAACAGGTTCCCCTCTGGATCGTATCCGGAGTAATCCGACCACGTGTGGAGGTTGCGTCCACTGAGCGTCAGCTCGATGCCATCGGCGAAATAGCGGCGCACCACCGGCTGCGTGAACGTGTACGACGCGGAGACCTCACGCAGCTTCACGAACGAGCCATCCTCCACGTATTCACTGAAGATGCCGAGGCGGCGCGCGAAATATCCCGGCGGCTTCTTGCGTGGATCGCCATACGGTAGGAATTCCGCCTCGTTCTCCGCGCTGTTCAGCGCGGGTCCGAGATCGCGAATGCGCCGCGACAGGTTCATCACGTCGTTGCCGAAGCTGCCGTCGAGGAACACGCGCACGCGCAGCGCCTTCCCGATCTGAAACTCGTTGAGCAGCGAGCCCACCCAGTCGGGATTGGGATCGCCCAGCACCTTGCTCGCCGAATCGGCGCAGTTGCCGCCGGCCATCGCGCGCCGTTGGGCGACGTCCGCCGGGAGACTGGTGCTGGGCCGCAGCCGGCCGAGTGAATCGAGCAGATACGCGCCGGTCTGGCAGTTCCGCACGGCGTACACACCATAGAAGATACCCACCGGATCGCCCTGCCGAATGCGGTTCGGGTAACCCGTCGCCGACTGAAAGCTCGGAATCTCGAGCGACTCGACGCGGTTGCGATTCCGCGAGTAGACCGCGGTCATGTCCCAGCGGAAATTCGGCTGATCGACGTTGATCGTCCGCGCCAGCAGCTCCCAGCCCTTGTTGCTCATCGAGCCGATCGCCGAGAACTGCCGCGAGTAGCCGGTGCTCGTCGCGACGGGGCGGAAGAACAGGAGATCGCTCACCAGCTTGTCGTAGTGCGTGACCTCGAGCGAGATGCGGTCGTTCAAGAGGCCGATGTCCGCTCCGACCTCCCATTCCCGCTGACGCTCGGGCTTGAGCGCGGCGTTGCCGAGCGTGATGCTGTTGACCACGCCGGGCTTGTTGTCGAACGAGGTCGAGACGTAGTCGTCGAACCGCGAGTACGCGTTCAGCACCGACGGTTGATTACCCGCGAACCCCAGCGCCGTGCGCAGGCGGAGCGAGCTGACCGTTCCCTCGGACACGAGTGCCCGGAACCAGTCATCCTCCGAGACGACGTACGACAGCGATGCCTTCGGGAAGACTTGCCACCGCTCGTCGGGGCCGAATGTCGAGGAGGCGTCCCAGCGAACGGCGCCAGTGAGGAAGAGGCGATCACGCCACCCGATCTGCTCCTGCGCGTAGAAGCCGAACGTCTTGAGCTCGACGATGCTCTGCGCCGCCGCCGGCGTCGCGCCACCGCTCACGACCTCCACGATCGGAATCAGGTTCGTGGCGGTCGCGATCGTGTTGCGAATCCGCTGATGCGTGTAGTTGACCCCGGCGCTCGTCGTGAGCTGAAAGTCGTTCCAGTCCATCAGGTAGTTGGCGACGGCGTCCTGATTGAGAATCCGGGAGTTGTTGACGCCGTTCGACGCCAGGCCGGTGGCCGCCGTGCCCGCCGGAAAGGAGCCGCGCGGGAAAAACTCGCTTTGCTCGAGCGAGTAGCCGTCGTACCCGAACGTATAGCTGACCGTCAGGCGATCGATCGGATTCCACCGGGCCTGCGCGCTGCCGATGAACCGGTTGATGTCCTGCGGGTGCTTGAACCGATCGATCGCGAGCAGCGGATTGGGGTTCAGCACCGGCCCGAATGGGTACACGCCCGCCACCGGACGGGGGTCGTAGGTGGTGGGATTGAACAGGAACGCGGTGACGACGCCCGTGCCTTCCCCGTTCACCAGAAAATCGTTGTGCGTATTCACGAAGTTCGCACCGAGGTCGAGCGTCAACCGCGGGCGGATCTCCTGCGTGATGTTCACACGGCCGCCGCGGCGAGTGGATGCTTCGCCGCGTTGAATGCCATCCTCCTCGGTCCAGGTCCCGTTGATGTAATAGCGCGTCTGCTCGTTCCCGCCGTCGACGCTGAGGTTGTTCTCGAGCGTGAGGGCCTCGCGGAAAATGAGATCCTGCGCGTCGATCCGCGTGACGGCGTTGCCGAAGATGTCGAAGGGATAGTCATTGATGCGCAGCTTCTTCGGCAGCTCGCTCTGCGCCACGCGCGTGTGCAGGCTGATGCGAGAGCGCCCCGCCGTCCCGCGCTTGGTGAAGATCTGGACCACACCGTTGTTCGCGCGCGATCCGTACAACGCGGCGGCGGCCGCGCCGCGAATCACCTCGACGCGCTCAATGTCGGCCGGATTCAGATCGGCGAGCCGGTTCTGCACGTTGCCGCGCGAGCCCAGATCGCGCAGCGTCGACGAGCTGTTGTCGACGATGACGCCGTCCACGATGTAGAGCGGATCGGAGCCGGAGATGAAGGAGCTCGTCCCGCGCAGACGCACGGTGACGCCACCACCCCCAGGCGTGCCGGAGTTCTGTACGATCTGCGCGCCGGCGACCTTTCCTTGAAGTGCCTGGTCGAGCGTGACGGCGTTCGACTTGCTGATCGCCGCGCTGTCCACGCTCGCGATGCTCGTGCCAACGGCTCGGCGCTCGGTGGGCGCGGCCGTTCCCGTCACGACCACTTCGCTGAGCGTCATCGCGCTGGCAGCCATCGTGAAGTCCGCCGTCGCCGCCGCCCCCGATGACACATCGACCTCGCGCCTCGCCTCCGCGTATCCAATGCGCCGCGCGACGACCACCCGTCGCCCGGTGGGCACATTGGGCACGGTATATCGCCCCGCCCCGTCGGAGAGCGCGCCGAGCAGCGTGCCGTCGATCCTCACCTGGGCGTTGGCGAGCGGCTGTCCGTTGGCCGCGTCGGTCACCAGCCCCTGCACGCTGCCTGTCGCCTGCGCGCCGAGCAGCCCCGGAACGGCCAACATCAAGAACCCGAACGTGCGAACTGTCATGGGAACTCCAGAGAAAAAGGGGCGCTGGAAAAGCGCTGAAGAACCGACCGCGATGGAATAGCGCTGAAGAACCGAAGGCGCCGGCGTAGCACTGGAGTAGCGCAAGCGCTTTTCCAGCGCCTCTGCTTCTCCAGCGCCTCTGCTCCTCCCGCGCCTAAGCTTCCTGCAACTCCTTCGCTTCCTTCGATGATTCCGTGATCACCCGCTGGGCGACATCCGGCGGCATTTGCTCGTACCCCTTGAAGCGCCGCGAGAACGTCGCGCGGCCGTGGGTCATGGAGTGCAGGTCGGTCGCATAGAGATGCAAAGCCGACTGCGGGACGATCGCCCGAATCCGCGTGCCACGTCCCTCGCCGATCGGCTCCGAGCCAAGGATCTGGCCCCGCCGCGATGAGAGATCGCCGAGGATGTCGCCCATGTAGTCGTCAGGCGTCGTCACCTCCACCTCATCGAGTGGCTCGAGAAGCACCGGCCGGCACTTCGGCGCCACCGTCTTGAACGCCAGAATGCCGGCCATCTTGAACGACATCTCGTTCGAGTCCACCGAATGGTACGACCCATCGAACAGCTCGACGCGGAAGTCGACCATCGGATATCCCGCCAATACCCCCCGAACAGCCGCCTCCTGAATCCCCTTGTCCACCGCCGGGATGAAGTTTCGCGGAATGGCGCCGCCGACGATCTCGTCGACGAACTCGTAGCCCTTGCCGCGCGGCTGAGGCGCGATGCGCACCCAGCAGTCGCCGAACTGGCCTCGCCCGCCCGTCTGCTTCTTGTGACGCCCCTGCCCCTCCCCCTTCCCCGTCAGCGTCTCGCGATACGGGACCTTCGGCTTCGTCATCTCCCCCGTCACACCGTATTTGCGCTTGAGCTTGGACATCGCCACCTCGAGATGTCGCTCGCCCATCCCCGAGATGACCGTCTCGTGCGTCTCGGCGTTGTACCGCATCTCGAACGTCGGGTCCTCGTCGTGCAGCCGGTGTAGTCCCGCCTGGAGCTTCTCCTCTTCGCCTCGCGCGTGCGCGTGAACCGCCATCGCGACCAGCGGCTCCGGCAGATGAACTTGCGGGAGGCGAACCGGGTGGTCCCTCGTCGATAGCGTGTCGTTCGTATGCGTGTTGCGAAGCTTGGCGACGCAGCCGATGTCGCCCGCGTGCAGCTTGTTCACTTCGTGGCGGTCCCGCCCCTGCGCCACCGACAGATGGTTCAGCTTCTCGACGACGTTCCGCGTCGCGTTGTACACCTCCTGCCCGTTCACCAGCATCCCCTGAAAGATCCTGAAGAACGACACGTCGCCTACGTGAGGCTCGCTCATCGTCTTGAACACGAGCGCGGCGAACGGACGGTCATCCTTGGCGTGGATGTCGACGGTCCTGTCCCCCTCGGCCCCCTTGAAGGCGTGGAGCTCCTCCATCTCGTAGGCGGACGGCATGAGCTGCACGATTTCCGTGAGGAGCGCGCGTACCCCGATCATGCTGTCGGCCGAGACGCAGAACAGGGGGAAGAGGTCCATGCGCTTCATCGCCTCCTTCATCCCCTGAATCGCTTCATCTCGTCCGATCTCGACGCCCTCGAGGTAGTGCTCGAGCAGGGTGTCGTCGGTCGCGGAGATCGCCTCGATCAACTCCTGGTAGTAGTGATCGAAACGGTCCCGCTCCTCGGCGGGGATGTCCATCTCCTCGTATTCGGCGCTCTTCGCGCCGGCCTTGTAGACGAACGCCTTCTTCGCGAAGAGGTTGATCACGCCCCGGAACTTTGGCCCCTCGCCGATCGGAATCTCGACCGGGATCACCTTGCTCGTCAGCCGCGCCTTGATGTGCTCGTAGACCCGCTCGAAGCTGGCGTGCTCCTTGTCGAGCATCGTGACGACGAAGAGCGCGGGATCGCCGCGGTCGACCGCCTCGCGGAACATCTTCTCGGTGCCCACCTCGACGCCGGCAGTGGCGCTGACGACGCACAGCGCCCCGTCGGCGGCCGCGAGCCCGGATACGGCGTCGCCCTGGAAGTCGAGATATCCCGGCGTGTCGATCAGGTTCACCTTCGTGTCCATCCACTCGGCGTACGCGATGCCGAGGTTGATGGAGTATTTCCGGTCGAGCTCCTCTGGCGAGTAGTCCGTGAGGGCGCTGCCCTCCTTGACGGAGCCGTGGCGCTTGCTCGCCCCCGAAACGAAAGCGAGCGCGTCGACGAGGCTCGTCTTCCCGCTCGCTCCATGTCCTACGACCGCCACGTTGCGAATTTCAGAGCTGCTGTACTCCCTCATAGGCGCATTCCTCGTTCGGCCGTACCCGATGCTCCTGGCCCCGGAATGAGCGCGGGCTCCTCGGGGACCGTCTGTGGGCTATGGTACCCCGTGTGCCGGGTGGGGGCAAGTGAAGGGGCGAAAGCGCTGGAATGGCGCTGAGAGCGCTGGAAGAAGGTTCACCGGGGATTGCCGGGAACGATCGCGGTGATGGGGGCCACGGACCGCCGAACTGCCGAATCACCCGAATGACAAACACGAATTGCCCGACTCGCTCCCGGCGCCGCGTAATCCTCCGCACGCAAGCCCGACCACACAGTGCTGTTTCTGGGCAGCCGAGCTCGACATTCAAGGACGCGATTCGCGCAATTCGCGTTGTTATTCGGGAGTTGGCAGTTCAGCTGTCCGTGGCCGCTTGGGAACCGCAGCCGGCGTCAGGCAATCCCGGAATTCCCCGAAGAACCTGGAAAAAGCGCAGGGACCTACAGCGCTACTCCAGCGCCCTCAGCGCTCCTCCAGCGCCTTGGCCCTTTCACATCAGTCGGCCGACCTCCGGAGCTTCAGTCAGCATGCGCCGCAGGTCGTCGTCGCTGGCCTCGGACAGGCGGAACGGCGGGGGGGCGGCGAGCGCCCGGGTGGGCTCGCGGGCGTCGCTCAGGCAGGAGAAGACGAGCGCCTCTTGCACCTTCCCCGAGAATGCCGCGCTCCACAGTCGCCCGGCGGTGTCGGAGAACAACCGCTCGCTGCCTGACGATCGGGGCGACGCGTTGCGCGAGGTGGGGCGGGGCATGCTCGGTCGGCGAAGATGCACGTTGAGCGTGCGGGAGCGGTGGCGTGGCGTCAAGGGGTGCAGGAGGCAGGGGTCAGGAGTCACGAGTCAGGAGTCAGGAGTCAGGGATGGAAACGGCCCGCCGCGCCTGTCCACCCCTGACCCCTGACCCCTCGAAAACAAAGGACCATCTCGATTGCCTCGAGATGGCCCTTTTCGCGTTGCCGCGCGTATCGGACGAATCAGTGATCGATCAGTCGCCCTCGTACTCGTAGGTGAGTCCATCCGCTTCGCGAAGCACTTCCAGGATCTCGTCGGCCTCCGAGGAAGCCGTGTCCACCATTGCGTCGAGCCGGAAGCTGATGGCTCGCCACGTTCCCTCCGGCCAGTCCGGCATCCCGAGCCCTGCGACGAGGCGCCCGATCATCGGACCGCACGTCGCCCGGAGCCGCACCGCCGTCTCGCTCAGCACCGCGAGCGGAATGTCGACATCGCGGGTCAGCAGCTCGCCGGTGATCTCGTCGCGCCACGCCGCATCCCCCACGGCACCGCGCCCGGACCACACGCCGAGGTGTCGGAAAGCGCCCGATCCGTTGCCAGCCGTGCGGTGGCTTTCCACCGCCGCGGCAAGCGCGAGCGCGAGGTATTCCGCGTTGGGCGTGCCGTACAGCGTCACGACCTCCCGGGCACGATGGTCGGTCGAGACCATCGCCGGAACGGAATCCACCCGCGCCAGCACCGGCGACTCATCGGGGCCATCCTCGAGCATCACGAGGACATCCATTCTCCCCTCCCTGAGAAACTGCACCGAGTGCGTCATGCGCACTGCGCCATGAGCGACTCACCCCACGCTTCAGGCAAGACCGGGGCCGTGACGCGCGACTGGTCGCTCTATGGTGCAACACAATGCGCGGTGGAAAGTTCCGCTCGCGTAAACGAGTGACGCAGCTGTGACCGAGCGTGGGGAATCGGACACAATGTCGCGGGGGAGAAACAATAGATGGAATGAGGACGGAGGAGTGCGGAATTCGATCGGAGGCCCCGTCGATCAGACTTGCTCACTCCTCACTCCTCGTTCCTCGTTCGCTCTCACCATTTCGGCGGCGACCGCGATCGCTGCCGCGAGCACGGCGTAGACCATGACGACCTCTCCACGCGTGAGGACGGTCTCGAATCCGGGGGCGAGCCGGGAGGGCAAAAGCAGGAAATCGAAGGCGGCCACCGCGGCGGCAAACACCACCGCCGCCACCCAGCGCCAGACGCCGCGGAGCCTGCCCGCCAGCACCGAAAACACGATGCCCGCGACCACCAGCGAGGCGACGTGCACGAGCAGCCCTGCCGACGTCACGAGGGGATTCGCGTCGTGGACGTAGAACGCGCGACTGCCGACGAGCACGTGCGCGACGGTGTTCAGCGGCTGCAGGGGAGCCCCCCGCACCCAGCCGAATCCGACCAGTGCACCCGCGGTCGCCGCCGCCGCCACGAGTCCGATCCAGACGCCGCGCAGCACACGATCGCGGAGCATGGGCGGAAGAATAGTCACCAGCTTCGTTCGCTCAAGAGGATGCACCGAATCGTGTCTGCCTTACGCGACGTGTTGCCACGGCGACGGGAGACGGTCATGTTTCTCGACTATGACCGATCTCGACACGCAGACGCGCACGATCCTCCTGGTCGAGGATGATCCCGACGTGCAATCGGCGGTGGAGCGCGTCCTCAGCGGCGCCGGCTACGCCGTGCAAAGCGCACCCGATGGAGCGAGCGGGCTCGAGCTCGCACTCTCGCACCGCCCAGACCTGGTGCTCGTGGACGTCGGACTACCGGATCGCGATGGTGTCTCCGTCACACGCGAGCTGCGTGAGCGCGGATTTCGCTCGCCGATTCTCATGCTGACCGCCCGCGGGACCGTCTCGGACAAGGTCACCGGCCTGGAGGCAGGCGCGGACGACTATCTCCCCAAGCCCTTCGACTTGTCCGAGCTGATCGCACGGGTGAAGGCGCTGCTGCGACGCGCGTCGATCGCGGCCGACCACACGCTGCGCGCCGGCGACGTCACCATCGATCCGCTCACCAGGCGCGTCGAGCGCGGCGGTCGCGGAATCGACCTGACGCAGAAGGAGTACGCGCTCCTCGAGTTCCTCGTGCGGCACGCCGGCCAGCCCGTCTCGCGCTCGCTCATCGCCGAGCAGGTCTGGAAATACGAGGTCGATCCGTCCACGAACGTCGTGGACGTGTACATCAATTATCTGCGCAAGAAGCTCGGGGACGACAAGGCACAGCCGCTGATTCGCACCGTGCGCGGGGTGGGTTACATGATCAGCGGGGCGTGACCGCTCGGCCACGCCCCGCTCCCCACCCCCCCACCCCACCACCCACTGGAACTGCTACGGCTGCTCGCTCACGACCTCGCGCGCGTCATCGGTGGTCGCCGAACGACCCGACGTCACGTTGTACCCACTGAAGTGCTTGATGCGCCGATAGGCGTACCCGCTCCACGGGCTCACGTAAGTGCGCAGCGTGGGATCCTCGAGTGACTCATCGATGCCGGGAACGCCGATCGCCGGGGACCAGAGGATCGACAACGAGCCGTTCGGCCACTGCGCCGCGCTCGTGCTCATGTAGATCCACACCCACTGGAACGGATAGGGCGACGGCCTGAACCGAAGCTCCGGCGAGAAGTCCACCCACTCGCGCCCGTCCTGCACGCGCAGCTCGGCGTGAATCTGGATCGGCGTGCGAAGCACGTCGCAGTCCTCATCCCAATGCTCGCGCCCGTAGCTCGAGGTCGCGGGATCGCAGATGGCGTTGCGCGGGAACACGATGCCGTGCTTCCCCATCCGGAAGTAGCCGCCGGTTGGCGTCACCGTGAAGTCCGCCGACGATTCGTCCGCGGCCATCTGGTTGATGATGATCGCCGGTCGAGGCGCTCCGCCGGGGAGCATCTCCGCCTGTTCAGGCGCCGGTGCAATGGAGCTGTCAGCGCACGCGGCCGTCAACGCCGCGAAGGCGACAAGGGTGCTCCATCGAAGGTGGCGAGCGTGCATACGAACCTTTTCCGAAAGGGAAGAAATCCAGGTGCTGCGTTCTCCCCTGGGGAAAGCAGGCGGCATACCACGGCCGCGACGTCGTCTAACGTCGCGCACAACTTCAAGAAAGGTGCGTCGTTAGGGGATTTTCACGAAGGCGCGCCGCCATCCGTAGTCGGCGCGAATCGGTCACACTGTCCGCGGACGCGCGGTCGTTATTCCCGAGCGAGCAGCTCGCTGTACCGCCGGCTCATTCCGTGGTAGCCGTGGCTCTCCACACGCGGGGCGAAACGATGCACCGAGCTGCGGAGCAGCGCGCGATCGTGCGCGTCGAGAATGTCGGCGCACTCGGCGATGAGCCACGCCGCGCCGTAGAAGTCCGCCGTCTCGGCGAGCGCGAGCGCGCGGTAGAACATCGACACGGCGCCCGTCATCGAATCGAGTGACGCGAGTCGCACACGCAGCGCCTCGGCCAGCTCACGTCCCTGGAACCAGTCCGGCCGCGCCTGCATTCGCGCTTCGACATCGTCGAGCGACACGCGAGCGTCATCGATCAGTCCCATCCGCAACAGCACGAGCCCTTCTCCCGCGAGAGCGCCGAGCTCGACGTCCGACTGGCCGATGCCTCGCGCGATGCCGAGCACGACGTCGTACAGCTCGCGAGCGGAGGCGTACTCGCCGCGCTCGCGATCGAGGTGAGCGAGGTTGTAGAGCGCGTACAACTGCCGCTCGGTGCTCTTCTGCGCCGCGAAGATCGCGAGCGCTTCCCCGAACAGCTCGCGCGCCCGCTCGAAATCCCCGCACTTCAAATGGGCAACCCCCAGATTGATTCCGGCCGTCCCGACGTGCTCCGGGGTACCGGCGCTTCGCGCCAGCGACATCGATGTCGTGAGCTCGTCAGTGGCGCGCGGCCATTTCCCGAGGCTCGAGTAGACGATTCCGATGTTGTTGCGACAGCGGGCCTGGCCCACCAGGTCGCCGGCGCGCTCGAACAGCGCGAGCGCGCGCTCGTAGTGCTCGATCGCGCGCTGCGGCTCCTCCTGCGCGAGCGTAATCCCGAGACGGTTGAGCGACTCGGCGAGGCGCAGTGGGTCGCCGAGCTGCTGCGCGATGCGCACGCACTCACCGGCGACGCGCTCTGCCTCCACGCGGTCGCCGAGGCGGCCGTAGGTCTGCGAGATCATCGTCAGCAGCGACACGCGCTCGTCGTCGAAGCCGTTGGCGACGGCCTCGGCGTCGAGCGCCAGACAGTGCTCCAGCGTCCTCGCGTTGGGCTGCCCGAGCAGGGCGCGCACGCGCTCGCGCATGCGGCGGAGGGCGAGCGCGCGACGGACCTCCCCCTGCCCCGTAAACCACTCGATCGCGAGATCGCACATCTCCTCGGCCTCTTCGTACCGGCCGACGGACTCGGCCACCTCCGCACGTCGGACGCGAACCTCCGCCAGTTGGGCGGCGGACGCGGCGTTCCGCTCGGCGATGCGCAGGAAGTCGGCGCTCTCCTGGTGCGCGTACACGAGCCGCGCACGCTCGGCGGCGAGCATCGCGTACTCGTGGGCCTTCGTGCCGATGCCGCCGCGGTCATAGTGCGTGGCGATCTCGGCGATGGCGTCCGGGGTGAGCCGCTCCATCGCCTGAGCAACCTGCTCGTGCATGCGTCGCAGGCGGCGCGTGTTCACCGATTCGGTGAGCACCTCCGCCATGAGCACGTGCGCGAATGCATAACGGTCACTCCCGCGGGCCGCGGCCGGCTGAAGCACCGACGCCCGCATCCCTTCATCGATGACGTCGAGAAGCTCCTCCTCGGTCCCCGCCTTCGCTTCGATCGCCAGGTCGAGGTCGAACTCACGACCAATGACGGCGACCGTGGTCAGGACCGTCTGCGCTCGCGGCGAGAGGCGGGAGAGGCGTCGCGAGATGAGGTCGGTGATCGCCACCGGGAGGCGTAGCTCCGACACCGGGCGCCATTCCCAGCGGTCCCGGTCGTACCAGATCGAGCCTTCCTCCAGCAGCGTGCGCAGGACCTGGACGACGAACAGCGGATTCCCCTCGGTGTGGTGATACAGGAATGCCAGCAGCTCGCGCCCGATCTCCTGGCGATGAAACGCGGCCTGGAGCCACTGCTTGAGCTCCTCGCGGGTGAGGCGCGACAGCGTGAGCTCGCGAAAGCGCTCGTCGCGCGACAGGCGCCGCCGCCGCTCGAGCGTTTCCCCCTGCGTTTCCTCGGCGCGAATCGTCAGGCAGATGAGCAGATGCTCCGACCCCAGCTGGCCGACGAGGAACTCCAGCATGTCCCACGATGCCGAATCCGCCCACTGCACGTCGTCGAGCACGATGACGAGCAGGCGGTCGCGCGCCGCCGTTCGCACGTACTCGGAGATTTCCTCCAGCAGCATGTACTTGCTGCCCACGCGCGACCCGGCTGCCGGACGGTCGCTGGCGCCGAGCGCGGGCACGAGATGCGGGAGCTCGTGCCACGTTCGATCGGACTGCGGCGCGGTGCGCCGGATGGCCCCGAGGACCTCCGCCCACGGAGCGTACGGCGGCTGAACATCGGCCTCGCGGCCGCGCCCGAGCACGAGCGACCCCGCCCGCAGCCGGACTTCCGGCTCGAGCTGTCGCAGCAGTGTCGTCTTGCCGATCCCGGCTTCTCCGGCGATGGCGACGATGGCGGGACGTCCCGCTTTGGCATCGTCGAGCAGCCGAACGAGCTGGCGCAGCTCGGTGACGCGACCGACGAAGCGCTCGATCGCGAGGGGAAGATGGCTGCTGTCGGCCGTGCCGGCGGTGGCGACGGCGACGCCATCCCGGCCCTGTCGCTTCACCTGGTAGAGCGCGCGATCCGCCGCCGCGAACAGCGCGTCCGGGTCCACGCCGTTCTCCGGGGAGGTCGCGACACCGATCGAGATGCTCGTCGACAGGCGTTCGTCGCGATCGCGCACCTGGAAGGCATGCCCTCGCACGGCGGCGCAGAGCCGCTCAGCGACCTCGCGAGCACGTTCGGCGGGCGTGTTCGGCAGCAGCGCCACGAGCTCGTCGCCGGCATAACGGGCGGCCAGATCGTCCGCCCGAAGATTCTGGCGGAGCAAGTCCGCGATCTCCACCAGCACGCGATCGCCCTGCAGGTGACCGTAGGTGTCGTTCACCAGCTTGAAGAGATCGATGTCGATGACGAGCAACGACACCGGGAGCCCCGTGGCGGACGCGATCTCGAGCGCGGCGGTGAGCTGCTCGATGAACGCGCTACGAAGCGGCAGCTTCGTTAGATCGTCGATGGTAATTGGCGATGCCTCGAAGCGGAGGGACTGCGTCGTCCCTCAGTCCCCAACAGGAAGAGCGGCGGGGCCGGCGACCTCACCGGCGCGCGTACGTGGACGTAGATGATGCCACATATAGACGCTTGCCAGCGCGCAGACGATACTGCCGGCGACCATCGGGGCGCCGGCGCCCAGTCGCCCGAGCGCGATCCCGGCCGCCATGGGGCCGAAGACCCGCGCCAGCGCGCCGAGCGACTGCACCACGCCAATCACCATTCCCTGCTCGCCCTCGTTCGCCGCGCGCGAGACCAGGCTCAACGCGCTCGGCCCCGTGAGGGCGAACCCCACCGCGTAGAACATGATCACGATTCGTAGCACGCCAGGCGTGGGCGCGACCGCCACGGCGAGCAGCGAGAGCGCGAGCGTCGCGATCCCGGCGACCGACACCCACCGCTCGCCGAAGCGGGTGACCAAGGTGTGTACCAGCCCGAGCTGAATCGCCGAGGAGGTAAGGCCGATCAGCGAGAAGATCCAGGCGGTGCGCGCGGCATCATATCCGAACCTCGCCTGCAAATACAGCGCGAGCATCGCCGTCACCCCCGACGTCGCCAGCGCCACCGCCGTCATCGACAGGGTCACGCCGCCGAGGACGGGACGTTTGAGCACGCGATGCAGCACCCGTGGATCGAAGGTGCGGTGCATGAGCGACTTGTCGGCGGTGGGAACGGCCTCGGGCAGCCAGAGACGCGCGAGCACGAGGTTGATGAAGGCGAGCGCGGCCGCGACGTAGCCCGGCGCGTGGACTCCCCACCGCACGCTCACGAGCGCCGCGATCGGCGGCCCTAGCATGTAGCCAAGCCCGAAGGCGGCGCTGATCCAGCCCATGCCGCGGGCGCGCGTCTCGGGGGTGGTGACGTCCGCGATGTACGCCTGCGCCGCGGCGAGGTTCGCGCCCGCGACGCCCGCGAGCATACGGGAGGCGAGCAGCGCGAGCACGCTCTCGGCGCGCGCGAACAGGAGGTAGCTGGCGACGGAGCCGAACAGCGAGACGAGAATGACAGGGCGGCGTCCCACCCGGTCGGAGACACGGCCCCACACCGGGGTGAACAGGAACTGCATCAGCGAGAACGCGGCGATGATCGCCCCGATCTGCACCGGGGATGCGCCGTATCGCTGCGCGTAGAACGGCAGGATCGGCAGGACGATGCCGAACCCGAGCAGGTCGACGAAGACGGTGAGGAGAACGACCGCGACCGGGTAGCGCCTCATGGGCGCATCCCGGTGCGCGCGAGCCTAACGCGGCGCGGCGGCGGAGCGAGAGGTGGCCGGGTCGAGCGTGGCTGAGGCGATGGCGTGCCACGCGGCCGGGTCGACATCCTTGCCGTGGAGGTAGATCCCGTAGTGAAGGTGTGGGCCGGTCGCGAGCCCCGTCGCTCCGACACGAGCGAGCGTCGCACCCCTTCGCACCACATCACCTTTACGGACCAGAACGGTGTCGAGGTGGAAATACGCGGAGTGAACGCCCTGCCCATGGTCCAATATGAGGGTACGGCCCGTCAGTGCGTAATCTCCCACGTCCGCCACCGCGCCGGCCTGAGGCGCACGAACGCTTGTTCCACGTCCGACGGCGATGTCCACTCCGGCATGTCGCCACGCCGGTGCGCCCTGCGTCGAGGAGCCTGTGTCCACTCCGAACGCCCCGCGCGCCCGGGCCGACGACTCGAGGGTGACCACCCGGGTGGAGTCCGACGCGCGATGGTAGAATCGCTCCACGCCATACCCGGACGACTTTCCACCCTCGACCGGCATCCGCCAGGCGCCGGACCAGTGTTGCTCCGAGGTCTCGGTCTCCAGGATGCGCCGGAGCGCCCGTGCATCACGGGCGATGTCGCGCCCGCGACGGAGGATCGCATAGGTGGAGTCATCGAGGAAGATGAGCTCCCTTCCAAACTCCCGTTCGGCGACCGTCACCTCCCGGGTGATGCGACTCGCCGGCCGATCGATCACCAGGGCGTA
>DATBIU010000118.1:0-18881 GCA_036556765.1 Gemmatimonadaceae bacterium
CGAGCGAATCGTACGACATCCCGGAGAACTCACCCCGCGTGCTGGCGAGCGCCGCGAAGACATCGGCGGCGAGGAAGTAGTTGCCCGGCTCACCCATCGCGCCTAACAGGTCTCCAAGCACCCACCAGCTCGGCCGAGCCATGCCCGGGGCGGCCCGGGCCTGGAGAAACCGCTGCACGCGCCCGCGCAGATTGGTGAACGTTCCTTCCTCCTCCACCATGTTGGCGATCGGCAGCACCACATCGGCGCCGCGCAGCACCTCGGGCAGTGTCGTGCCGATCACGACGACCGACGCTGCCCGTCCCAGATCGGTGACGTCCAACACCCCGGGATCGGCGTCGACGAACAGCAGCGCATCCCCGCCGCGGAGCCCCGCCATCGGAGAGTCCGACCGACGGAACCCGAAGAGCTCCGCGCCATGGACGTTCGCCGCGCGATCCGCGCGGAGCGCGAGATCCTCCACGCCGGGAAGTGGCGCCTCGGGGCCACGCTCGACGCGAAATGCCCCCGTGCCCTCGCGGCGTTCCAGAATGCGCGAGACGAGATAGAGCGCCTCGTTCGAGAGCGATGGCGAGACCACCGCGTGCACACGCTTGCCCTCGAGCGCCCTCGCCGCGGCGGCCAAAGCCGCCTCCCACTCCGACGCGGCCAGGCGGTCGCCGTGCCGCACGAGCGGCGCCTCGAGCCGGTCGGAGCGGTTCATCCACCGGTAGTTCAGCCGCCCGTAGTCGCACATGAAGTACTTGTTCACATCCTCATTCGGACGAGGACGCAACCGGACGACCATATTGTCGCGGGTCTCGACCATCATGTTGCACCCCTGCGTGCAGTTGGGGCACACCGATGCGGTGCGGTCGAGCTCCCAGGCGCGCGCCTTGTTCAGGAAGTCCTTCGACAGGAGCGCGCCGACGGGGCACAGATCCACGACGTTCCCCGACCACGGGTGCGTGAGATCCTGCCCCTCGAACTTCCCAATCACGGCGCGATCGCCGCGCTCGCTCACGTTCAGCACCGGCTCCTGCGCGACGTCATCCATGAATCGGACACACCGCGTGCAGAGGATGCACCGGTTCGTCACGTACAGCACGTCGCCGCCGAAATCCTCGACCGGATTGAACCGCTTCGGTTCGACGAGTCGGCCCTCGGAGCGTCCTTCGGCGAACGTGTAGTCCTGCAGCTCACATTCGCCCGCCTGATCGCAGATCGGGCAATCGAGCGGATGGTTGATGAGGAGAAACTCCAGCACGCCCTTCCGTGCCTCCAGCGCCTTGCCCGAGTGCACGTGCACCACCTGCCCTTCCGCCACCGCCGTCGCGCAGGCGGGGGCGAGCTTGGGTGCCTTCTCGACTTCCACGAGGCACATCCGGCAGACGCCGGCGACCGGGAGCCCCGGGTGATAGCAGTAGTGCGGCACGAGCACGCCCGCCGCCTTCGCGGCCTCGAGAAGGGACGTGCCTTCCGGCACCTGTACCTGACGACCCTCGATCGTCAGCGTGATCATCTTCGCGTCACTCATCAGGCGGCGGCCGCGCTCCGCATGGGGCACCGCTTCCCGTTGATGTGCGCCTCGAACTCATGGCGGAACTTCTGAATGCCGGACACGACCGGCGCCGCGCAGGAGTCACTCAGCACGCAGATCGTCTTCCCGGTCATGTTCTCCGACAGCTCGAGCAGCGTGTCGAGATCCGCCGTCGTGCCGCCTCCGTGCTCGATGCGCTCGAGAATCTTCGTCACCCAGGCGGTCCCTTCCCGGCATTGTGTGCACTGCGCACAGCTCTCGTGGGCATAGAACCGCGCGAGGCGGGCGATCATGCGCACCATGCACACGGAGTCGTCGAAGACGATCACGCCCCCGGAGCCGAGCATCGACCCGTTGGCGACGAACCCCTCGTAGTCCATCAGGGTCGCGTCGGCCTCCTGCATGGTCTGAATGGGGACCGATGACCCGCCGGGGATTACCGCCTTGAGGGTATGCCCGGGGCGCGCGCCACCGCAGATGTCGTGCAGGAACTCGCGAAACGGGAACCCCATCGTCACCTCATAGTTGCCCGGCCGGGCGATGTTGCCGCATACCGAGAACAGCTTCGTGCCGGTGCTCTTGGGGCTCGACAGCGACATCCCCTTATACCACTCGGCCCCGTTGGTGAGGATGTGGGGGACCGCGGCCAGCGTCTCGACGTTGTTGATCGTCGTCGGCTGTCCAAAGAGCCCGGCGACGGCGGGAAATGGCGGCTTGATCCTCGGGTTGCCGCGTCGGCCTTCGATCGAGTTCATCATGGCCGTTTCTTCACCGCAGATGTACGCCCCCGCACCCTTGTGGATGTAGACGTCGACACGCTTCCCGGTGCCCATCGCGTTCTTTCCGAGGATGCCGTCGCGATACGCTTCATCGAGCGCGGCGCCGACGGTCTGGAGGGGCTCGGTGAACTCACCGCGAATGTAGATGTAGCAGATCTCCGCCCCGATCGCGTACGACGCGATGGCACATCCCTCGATGAGGGAATGCGGCGTCCATCGCATGATCTCGCGGTCCTTGAACGTCCCCGGCTCGGACTCGTCGGCGTTGCAGCACAGGTAGTGCGGCTTTCCGTCGCCGGGCTTCATGAACGACCACTTGAGGCCGGTGGGGAATCCCGCGCCCCCGCGTCCGCGCAGCCCGGAGTCCTTCACGACGTTGACGATGTCGGCAGGGGCCATCCCGAGCGCCTGCTCGAGCGCTCGATAGCCGCCGCGGGCGCGCCAGCCAGTGAGTGAGCGAGCCTCCGAGTCGCCGAAGTGCGTTGACAGCACCGGCGTCTCTCTGGGATGGCTCTTGTGCGGGAATCCCATTACTCGAGCTTGCTGAGGATGTCCGGGACGCGGTCGGGCGTCACCGATTCGTGAAACTCGTCGTTGACCATCACCGGCGTCGCGAAGCCACACGCGCCGAGGCACTCGACTTCGATGACGGTGAACTTGCCGTCGGGTGAAGTGACGCCCAGCTCCCGAGTGCCCGTGTGCTCGAGAAACGCGCGCACGACATCCTCGGCGCCGCACGCACCGCATGGAGAGGTCGTGCACACCTGCACGAAGTACCGGCCCACCGGGTGCTGATGGTACATCGTGTAGAAGGTGACGACCCCCTTTACGTAGGCGGGCGTGAGGTCGAGCACCTGCGCCACTTCCGCCATCGCCCCTTCGCTCACCCATCCCCGCTCGCGCTGCACGATCCAGAGTGCGGGAAGCAGCGCCGCCATCTTCGTCGGATAGCGGGAGAGGATCGCATCCAGCTCGGTGCGCGGAGCGCCGGTGAACACGGGGCGATACGCCTCGGCGTGCGGGTGCCCTGCCCCCCCATGGGCCGCGTGCGACTCCGCGTGAACGGCGCCCATCTCGGCGGGCGTCACCGGTCGATCTCTCCCATGACGATGTCGATGCTCGCGTTGACCGCGATCACGTCCGAGAGCAGGTGCCCCTCGACCATCTTCGGGATCGCGGAGAGGTTGACGAACGACGGCGGCCGGATGCGCCAACGGACGGGCTTCGACGTGCCGTCGGACACCATGTAATAGCCTTTCTCGCCCTTCGGGCTCTCGACGGCGACATAGGTCTCGCCGACCGGCGGCCGCGGACCTTCCATCACTTGCTTGAAGTGATGGATCATCGACTCCATGTCGCTCATCGCCTTCGATTTCGGCGGGAGAACGACGCGGTGATCGTCGGTGTTCACCGGGCCGTCGGGGAGGCGGTCCGCCGCCTGACGGAGGATGCGCACGGACTGCCGCAGCTCCTCCATGCGGACGAGGTACCGATCGTAGACGTCGCCGTTCGTCCCGACCGGAACGTCGAAGTCGTACGTCTCGTAATCGAGGTACGGGAAGTCCTTTCGCACGTCATAGTCGACGCCGGAGGCACGCAACATTGGCCCGGACAACCCGTAATTGGCGGCTTCCTCGGCCGTCATCGTCCCGAGGCCGACCGTGCGCCCCACCCAGATCGCGTTGCGGGTGAGCATGCGATCGACTTCGTCGATCGTCTTCGGGAAGTTGGTGATGAACGCGCGGAGCCCGTCCATCCACCCATCGGGGATGTCCGCCGCCATCCCGCCAACGCGCGTCGCTGACGTCGTGAGGCGCGCGCCGACCCACGACTCGAGCAGCTTGTAGACGTTCTCCCGCTCCTGGAACGACCAGAGGAAGGGGGTGAACGCGCCGATGTCGATGCAGGTGGTGCCTAACCACACCAGGTGCGAGATGATCCGCGAGAGCTCGCCGGCGATCACCCGCAGGACGGTGCAGCGGGGCGTGATCTCGATGCCGAACAGGCGCTCGGCCCCCAAGGCGAAGGCGACGTTGTTCCCGATCGAGTTGAGGTAGTCCTCGCGGTCGGTCCAGGGGATGATCTGGTTGTACTGCCGGTATTCGCCGATCTTCTCGAAGCCGCAGTGCAGGTAGCCGACGTGCGGGATGCAGCGCACGACGGTCTCGCCGTCGAGCTCGAGCACCAGTCGTAGCACCCCATGGGTGGCGGGATGCTGCGGCCCGATGTTGATCAGCATGTGCTCGCCGCCGAGCTCCGGCTCCAGCATCGGCGGCTCCTCGAGCGCGATCGCCGAGCCGCTGGAGTCCGTGACCAGGGGCGTGCGCACCGGGCGGCCCCGTGCATCGAGCCCGGTCGTGGCCAGCGCCACATCTACCGTACGCCGCGTTGTCGCCATCTACTCCCCCGTCCGTTCGCCCGATTTCAGGCGCTGCCGCATCTCGTCGGGAAGATCGGCGAATGCGTCGGCGATCGAGAGCTCTTCCATCGAGTATCGAGCTTCCGGATTGGCGGCCAGCGCTTGTCGAAGCTGCTCGGCCCGCGAGAAGCGGCCGCGCAGGGGGAAGTCCTTTCGCAGTGGGTACCCCTCGCGATACTGCTCCCACATGAGGATGCGGCGGAGATCGGGGTGGCCGGTGAAGCGAACGCCGAACATGTCGAAGCACTCTCGCTCGAGCCAATCGGCGCCGCGATACACCGGCCACACACTGTCGACCTCGAGTGCGGTGCCGCGTGGAAGCTCGACCTTGAGCCGGAGAAACCGGCGCCGCGGAAGCGAGCGCAGGTGCCAGACGACCTCGAGTGCCCGCTCGGGGTCGCGGTGTTCCACGGCGGTGACGTCGGAGAGGTAGTCGTAGCGCTGCTCGGGATCATCGTGCAGCCAGCGCACGACCTCGAGCAGGCACTCGCGCGCGACGTACACGGTGGTCTCCCCCCACACGACATCGACGCGCCGAATGGCATCGCCAAAGCGCGACTGCAGCGCGGCCGCCGTCGGGTTGGCCGGCGCGCCCTCGCGAGGAACGTTATGCGGCGTCACGGGCGCCGGTCCGGCGGCGCCACCGTCGCCCGCGCGGGCGACAGGCGAGCTCGAAGTCACAATCCGGAGCGCGTCTGGTGAACGGAGTTGCCGAACGGCTCCGACAGCTCGTCGATCGCCGCAGGTGGAATGTAGAGCCCGCTTTTCGGATCCGGCTCCATCTCTCGCCGGATCGCGTCATCGCCCATGTGCTCCTGGTTCACCTTCTCCTGGAGGAGAAGGATCCCGTACATCAGTCCCTCGGGTCGCGGCGGACAGCCGGGGACGTACACGTCCACCGGAATGATCGTGTCGATGCCCTGCACCACCGCATAGTTGTCGAACATCCCGCCGGACGAAGCGCACGCACCCATGGAGATGCACCACTTCGGCTGTGGCATCTGTTGCCAGATCCGTCGCAGCACGGGCGCGAGCTTGAAGGGGACGCGCCCCGCGCAAATGAGCACGTCGGCCTGGCGTGGAGAGAAGCTCATGCGCTCCATGCC
Organism: Gemmatimonadaceae bacterium; assembly: GCA_036556765.1. Lineage (GTDB taxonomy): Bacteria > Gemmatimonadota > Gemmatimonadetes > Gemmatimonadales > Gemmatimonadaceae > JAICNG01. Next base: position 5,824 of record DATBIU010000118.1, read on the forward strand.
GAAGCGCGCGAGATCGTACTTGCTCGCGGCGGTGGCCATGAACTCGATCGCGCAGCACGCCGTCCCGAATGGCATTGGCCAGAGCGAGTTCTTCCGCGCCCAATTCACGAGGGAATCGAGCTTGGTGGCCACCCAGGTCTCTCCGCCGGTCGCCTCGACGGAGCGCGGCGTGGGGCGCGTGGTCAATCCCATTGCAGCGCCCCCTTCTTCCACACGTAGATGAAACCGACGATCAGGATGGCCATGAAGACGAGCATCTCCGCCAGGCCGAAGAAGGACACCTGTCCAGCCGGGCACACGCCATTCGCGAGGGGAACGGCGCAGCTGAGGTTCCGGAAGTATGCGCCCCAGGGGATCAGGAAGACGGTCTCGATGTCGAAGATGATGAACAGCATCGCGACCATGTAGAACTTCACGGAGAACCGCTCCCGCGCCTCGCCGAGGGCGGGGATGCCCGATTCGTATGCCGCCTGCTTCACCGGCGTGGGCCGGGAGCGCATGGTCATGTGGGAAAGCCCGATCATGAGGATCGCGTTGAAAATCACGAATCCCATGAGGAGCAGGACCGGCAAATACGTGCGTGACATCAGTCTCCGGACTTCGTGAAATTTTTCACGTTCTCCAGGCAGCGAATATTATTGCGACGTGAAAGGCGATGGAAGGGAGACCCGATGAGGAATGAGGACGGAGAAGTGAGGAAAGTCGATTGCAGTACGTCGGTGAGTGGGATTCCTCATTCCTCCGTCCCCCTTCCGCATTGACTCTCCCTTCCGCAAAACCCTCCTGGCCCCATTACATTCCCCGCGCCCAACACGCCGCCGACAGTCAGATCGTCGCGCCAACCACCTCCTAAAGTCCTTTATCATGTCCATCAAGTCGGATCGCTGGATCCGCCGCATGGCCCGCGAGCAGGGAATGATCGAGCCCTTCGAGGACCGCCAGGTTCGCCAGGGCGTGATCTCGTATGGCGTGAGCTCCTACGGCTACGACATGCGCGTCGCCCGCGAGTTCCGGATCTTCACCAACGTCCTCAACTCGATTGTCGACCCCAAGGCGTTCGATCCGAAGTCGTTCGTCGAGTTCGAAGGGGATGTGTGCATCGTGCCCCCGAACTCGTTCGCGCTGGCTCGCTCGGTGGAGTACTTCCGCATTCCCCGACAGGTGATGACGATCTGCGTGGGCAAGTCCACCTACGCGCGATGCGGAATCATCACCAACGTCACGCCCTTCGAGCCCGAGTGGGAGGGGTACGTGACGCTGGAGATCTCGAACACCACGCCGCTGCCGGCGAAGATCTACGCGAACGAGGGAATCGCGCAGGTGCTCTTCTTCGAGGGCGACGAAGAACCCGAGGTGTCCTACAAGGACAAGGCGGGCAAGTACCAGAAGCAGCAGGGGGTGACCCTGCCGAAGCTCTGACCTGCCGCCGAGCTAGAAGAACATGATCGCGAGGAGGATCAGCACGACCGCGACTCCCGCGATCGAGAGCCACATCGCGCTTCCCTTCCCGGCCGAGACCTGAGCGAGCGTTCCGGGGTTGTTCCGTGGCGAGCGCCGACGCTCCTCACCCACGTGCGCGCCATGATCGGCGACCCCGGGCGTAGCCGGAACAGCGTCGGCGCCGCCGAGTGCTGTTTCGTCGAGCTCTCGCGGAACGGGCCGGTCGGCCGGGGTGGGCCGATCGGCGTCGCCACGGGGAAAGGTGCGATCGATCGGACGACGCGGGGTCTCGTCCTGCGGTGTCGGGGCGGTCACGGAGGTCTCCGGTAGTTTGTGCGGGAGCTGAGAATGCACCAACCGCGCCAAGCTGTGGAGACCCTGGGGAGGCCGCCGTTCTCAGGCGCAATGTGCGCGTGTGATGGCCCCGATCGCACACTCCTCACGCCTCCCCGCCCACCTCGGCCCGCTCCTCGCCGCCGAACATCGAGGCCCGCAAGAAGTCCCGGTTCATTCGCGCGATGACGTCGATGCTGATCAGCTTGGGACACGCCTCCTCACACTCCCCGATGTTGGTGCAGTTCCCAAAGCCCTCCATGTCCATCTGCGTCACCATCCGGAGCACGCGCTTGGGGCGTTCGGGTTGACCCTGCGGCATGAGGCCGAGGTGGGCGATCTTCGCCGCCGCGAACAGGGAGGCGGACGCGTTGGGGCACGCGGCGACGCACGCGCCACATCCGATGCAGGCCGCGGCGTCCATTGCCGCGTCGGCATCATCCTTCGGGACGAGCACTGCGTTCGCATCGGGAACTCCGCCCGTCCGGGTGCTGATGTAGCCGCCGGCGGTGATGATGCGGTCGAGCGCGCCCCGGTCGACGATCAGGTCGCGTACGACTGGAAACGCCTTGGCGCGCCAGGGCTCGACTACGATCTCCTGACCGCTCCGGAAGCTCCGCAGGTGCAGCTGGCAGGTCGCCGTGCCGCGCATGGGGCCGTGCGCGACGCCGTTGATCACGAGCCCGCACGATCCGCAAATCCCCTCTCGGCAGTCGTGGTCGAACGCGATCGGCTCCTCACCCTGCGCGGTGAGCCGCTCGTTGACGACATCGAGCATCTCGAGAAACGACATGTCGGGGGACAGGTCGGGTGCGTCGTACCGCACGAAGCGACCCGCGACGTGCGGGCCCGGCTGGCGCCACACCAGCAGCTTGAGGTGGATCGTCGTCACTTGTAGCTCCGTTGCGCCAGCTGCACGTTCTCGAACGCCAGCGGCTCGCGATGCAACACCGGCTCGGCGCCATCGCCCGCGTACTCCCAGGCCGCGACGTAGGCAAACCGGTCGTCGTCGCGTCGCGCCTCGCCGTCCGGCGTCTGATGCTCCTCGCGGAAGTGTCCGCCACACGACTCCTCACGGTGTAGCGCGTCCCGACACATGAGCTCCGCGAACTCGAGATAATCGGCCACGCGGTTGGCTTTCTCGAGCGCCTGGTTCAGGTGGGCGTCGCTTCCCGGTACCGTCACGTTCTCCCAGAACTCGGCGCGGATCTCCGGGATGCGCCGCAGCGCCTCGGCGAGCCCGCCGGCCGTCCGTGCCATTCCGCACTTGTCCCACATGAGTGAGCCGAGCTCGCGATGAAACGAGTCCACCGTGCGCGTGCCGGCGATCGACAGCAGGCGTCTGGTCCTTCGGTTCACGCCTTCCATTGCGCCGCGCACCTCGGGGTGATCGGTCGTGATCTTCTCGAGCCTGGTCGCCGCCAGGTAATCGCCGATCGTTACCGGGATGATGAAGTACCCATCGGCCAACCCCTGCATGAGTGCGCTCGCGCCGAGCCGGTTTGCGCCGTGATCGGAGAAGTTTGCCTCGCCGAGCACGTGGAGCCCGGGGACAGTGCTCATCAGGTTGTAGTCCACCCAGAGACCGCCCATGGTGTAGTGCACCGCGGGATAGATTCGCATCGGCGCGTGGTACGGATCCTCGTCGGTGATGCGCTGGTACATCTCGAACAGGTTGCCGTAGCGCTCCGCGATGGTATCGCGACCCACGCGGCCGATGGCATCCGCGAAGTCCAGATAGACGCCGCGCCCACCGGGCCCCACGCCCCGCCCTTCATCGCACACCTCCTTGGCCGCTCGTGAGGCGATATCGCGCGGGGAGAGGTTGCCGAAGCTCGGATACTTGCGCTCGAGGTAGTAATCGCGGTCGGCCTCCGGGATGTCGTGCGGCGCGCGATGGTCTCCGGCCCGCCGGGGCACCCACACGCGTCCATCGTTGCGCAGGCTCTCCGACATCAGCGTGAGCTTCGATTGGTAGTCGCCGCTGACCGGAATACATGTCGGGTGAATCTGCGTGAAGCACGGGTTACCGAACGCGGCGCCGCGCTTCCACGCCCGGTAGGTCGCGGTGACGTTCGACCCGCGCGCGTTCGTCGAGAGGTAGAAGATGTTCCCGTAGCCACCGGTCGCGAGCACGACCGCATCCGCGACGTGCGCGAGCACCTCGCCGGTGACGAGGTTGCGCGTCACGATCCCGCGGCACCGCCCGTCGACGAGGATGAGATCGAGCATCTCCGTGCGGGAATGCATGACGACGGTGCCCCGGGCGATCTCCTTGCACAACGCTTGGTAGGCGCCCAGCAGCAGCTGCTGGCCAGTTTGCCCACGCGCGTAGAAGGTGCGCGAGACCTGCGCGCCGCCGAACGAGCGGTTGGCCAGATAGCCGCTGTACTCCCGGGCGAAGGGAACGCCCTGGGCCACGCACTGGTCGATGATGTCGACGCTGATCTGCGCCAGGCGGTACACGTTCGCCTCGCGCGCGCGAAAATCGCCACCCTTGATCGTGTCGTAAAAGAGCCGCCAGATGCTGTCGCCATCGTTCTGATAGTTCTTGGCGGCGTTGATCCCACCCTGGGCGGCGATGCTGTGCGCCCGCCGAGGGGAGTCCTGGAAACAGAAGCAGGCCACCTGGTAGCCCAGCTCGGCGAGCGACGCGGCGGCGGACGCTCCTGCCAGCCCCGACCCCACCACCAGCACCGTGTAGCGTCGCTTGTTGGCGGGATTCACCAGCTTCATCTCGAAGCGGTGGCGGTCCCATTTGTCGGCCAGCGGCCCGGACGGAATCCTGGCACGGAGCTCCATCATCGCACCTAACGAAGAAGGCCGAACACCACCGCGATCGGCACGCTCACGAAGCCCAGCGGCACCAGCACGGCAATGATCGTGGCCAGCCGGCGCCGGGCCACGTTCACGCGGGGGTGCTCGATCCCCAGCGTCTGGAACATGCTCCACGTGCCGTGGTACAGGTGCATCGCCAGCGCGATCATCGCGGCGATGTAGATCGCCGCGACCCACCACACGCGAAACGCCGTCGTCACGTTGTGGTACGGCGCGAGATGGACGAAGTCCGGGTGCGCCTGGCCCGTCGTGAAGTGCAGGATGTGGTAAACGAGGAACAGGAGAAGCGCCACGCCGCCCCAGCGCATCGTTCGCGACGGCGCGCTCGACGTCTGGGGCTCGAACCTGCGATACGACGTGGGCCGCGCCGCCCGTACGCGAACCGCGAGCTGCGTGGCCGCGACGACGTGCAGGACGACCGACGCGAGGAGGACCACGCGCACGCCCCACAACAGGATGGGAAGGGTGCGCAGCTTGGCGGCGTAGGCGTCAATGGCGCTCGGGCCGGCGAAAATCAGGAGGTTGGCGGTGACGTGGGCGAGGATGTAGCCAACGAGCACGATGCCCGTCACCGCCATCACTACCTTCTTGCCGATCGTGGAGCCCCAGAACCGCCCGAACGGCATCGCCGATCAGAGCTTGAGGACGCTCATCGGCTCTCGCACCGCCTCGGCGCTCCTCCCGAGATCGGTGCGCTCTTTCGACGTGAGCTCGACCTCGATGATCTGCTCGAGCCCCTTTCGTCCGAGCTTGCACGGCACCCCGAGAAACAGCCCCGACAGGCCGTACTCGCCATCAAGCCAGGCCGCACACGGCAGCACGCGCTTCTTGTCGAGCACGATCGCTTCGGCCATCTGCACCGCCGCCGCCGACGGCGCGTAGTAGGCGGACCCCGTCTTGAGAAACTTCACGATCTCAGCGCCGCCGTTGCGGGTGCGAGCGACGATCGCATCCAGCGTCGTCTGGTCCATCAGCTGCGTGACGGGGATCCCGCTGACCGTCGTGTACGAGATGAGCGGTACCATGGTATCGCCATGCCCGCCGAGCACCATCGCCTGAATGTCTTCGACGGAGACATCGAGCGCTTCGGCGAGGAACGACCGATACCGCGCGGTGTCGAGGACACCCGCCATTCCGAGCACGCGCTCGCGAGGGAAGCCCGTCACCTGCTTCGCGACGTAACACATGACGTCGAGGGGGTTCGACACCATGATGATGATCGCGTGGGGCGAAGTACGCTTCACCTGCTCGGAGACCGACTTGACGATGCCGGCGTTCGTGTTGAGCAGATCGTCGCGCGACATTCCCGGTTTGCGCGCGATCCCGGCGGTGATGATGACGATGTCGGATCCGTCGGTTTCGTCGTAGCGGTTGCTTCCGATGACGCGGGTGTCGAAGCCTTCGATGGGAGCCGATTCCCATTGGTCGAGCGCTTTTCCCTGCGGAACTCCGTCGACGACGTCGACCATCACGACGAGCTTTGCGAGCTCTTTCTCCGCCAGCCGCTGCGCCGTTGTCGCGCCGACATTCCCGGCGCCGACCACGGTGATCTTGTTGACCATTGCGAGTATGCGCGTGTGTGAGTGACGCGCGAAAGCTATTCGGGCTGGCGGCTCGGTGCTACTGCCTGCCGTGATCGCGACGGGCGCGACGGCGAGCATCCAGGTTCAAAGGAGGGAACGCGGACGACGCGGATGCAGCGGATCGTGCGGATGGGCGGTGGCGAGAGCTCTTCTCGCGCATCCCAAAAAGCCGTTGCTGCTTGTCGTCGTGGAGGAAGGCTGAACGCGCCACGAGCCGTCAGCGGGATTCGCTACATCCGCGTCATCCGTGTTCCCCTCTTTAAACCTGGATGCCGGGCCCCTACCCGCCGACCTCCGAAAGCGCCCGCAGACCGCCGACCTGCATCTGCAGCAGCGCATGCTCGCGGGGCTTCTCGGCCAGCGCTTGCACATAGAGCGGGACGAGATCGTCGCCGCGGCGGAGCGGGTCGCGCAGGTTCACGGCGTGATCGCCGAACAGGCAGGTCCGCAGACGGCCGTCGGCCGTCAACCGCACACGATTGCAGCTGTCGCAGTAGGTGTGCGTCATGGGAGTGATGAGACCGACGGTTCCCGGAGCCCCGTCGAACCGGTGGTACTTCGCCGGGCCGTTCCCGCGAGCGGGCCCGCCAGTGGGCCGCAGTGCGCCCATCCGCTCGAGCCGCGCGACGATCTCATCGCTGGGCACGACATGCTCCCAGGTGAGGGAGCGCAGATCGCCGACCGGCATGAGCTCGATGAATCGCACGTGCCACGGATGCTCCATCGTGAGGCGCGCGAAATCCTCGAGCTCGTCGTCATTGATCCCGCGCATGACGACGACGTTGATCTTGATCGGATCGAGCCCGGCGTCGTGAGCGGCCTGCGCCGCGCGCACCGGATCGAAGGGGATGGACCGCCGCGCGATTGCCGCAATCCGATCGGCCCGTAGCGAGTCGGCGCTCATGTTGATGCGGTCGAGCCCGGCGGCGCGCATCGTGTGGGCCATGGACTCGAGCTTCACCCCGTTGGTCGACAGCGCGATGTCCTCGATGCCCGGAACAGCGCGGAGCATCGCGATCAAGCACTCGAGCTGCGGCCGAATCGTCGGCTCACCGCCGGTGATGCGCACGCGGCGGAGGCCGAGCGGGGCGAGCTGCCCCACGATCGATGCGATCTCCTCGTAGGAGAGAATGTCACCCTTGGGCAGCCACTCCAGCCCCTCGGGCGGCATGCAGTACAGGCACCGGAAGTTGCAGCGGTCGGTGACCGAGATGCGCAGATACTCGATGCGCCGGCCGAACTGGTCGACGAGCGTCATCTCGCGACTTCGGCGCGGGAGACGGTAGGATCGACCCACTCTCGCGTCCCGTCGACGTATTCCTCGCGCTTCCAGATCGGGACGCGCCGCTTGAGCTGCTCGATGATGTACCGCGAGGCGTCGTACGCCTCGGCGCGATGCGGATGCGCCACCGCGATGACCACGCTCGCTTCACCCAGCTCGAGTCGGCCAATTCGATGCTCGACGACAATGTCCGTCGTTCCGGAGCGTGCGGCCGCCTCACCGGCAATCGCGGCGAGCTCTCGCGCCGCCATGCCCTCGTACGCCGAGTACTCGATCCCCGTCACGGCACGCCCGTCGTTCACCTCGCGCACCGTGCCAACGAAGACGATGGCTGCGCCGTTCGCGACGCTCGCTACCTCGGCGAGTGCGGCTGAGGGTTGCAGCGGATCCCGCACGATTGCCGTGCGCATTCAGCCGCCCGCGACCGGGGGAATCACCGCGACCGCATCGCCGGCCCTGAGCACCTGATCGGGGCGCGCATAACGCTCGTTGACCGCGACGAGCGGGGCCGGGGGCAGACGGCGGGCAGCGTCGAGCGCCCGCAGATGGCGCAAGAAGTCCCCAACTGTCGAGCCGTTCGGCACTTCCATCTCGATCTGGTCGCGTCCAAAGACGTCGGCGTACGAGGCGAAGAACAGTGCCGTAATCGTCATGTCGTACTCTCGCGCGCGGGCGCGACGGTGGCAAGTGCGAGCGAGAAAGGCAAAGCGCGCCGCGGCCCGTAGTCGGCCCGGCGCGCTCGAGGTCACGAACTCGTTGTCACGCTTCTGTTTCGCTTGCCTCGGCTTCCGACTCGAAGTCCTCGACGCCCGCCACCATCGCGCGCAGCTCTTTCGACGGCTTGAAAACCGGGACGGGGCGAGCGGACACTTCCACGGGCGATCCGGTGCGTGGATTGCGCGCCATCCTGGTCTTGCGGTGGCGAATCTTGAACGTTCCGAAGCCCCGCACCTCGATATTGCGCTGCTCCTTGAGCGCATCCTTGATCGCGTCCAGGAAAGCGTCGACCACGCGAGCGCAATCCTTCTTCGAGATCATGGGCCCAGCGGTGCGCGAAATCTGTGCGGTTACGCGTTCGACCAGATCGGCCTTCGTCATTCGATAGCCTCGTGATGAGACAGCCGATCGTCCTTGATCGGTGCGTCGAACATAGGACGTTACCTATTGTGTGTCAAGCGTTTGCCTCGCTTTACACTACCGTGCGCGCACCGCGTCGATGAACTCGCCGAACAGCGGCCGAGCGTCGTGCGGCCCAGGTGCGGCCTCGGGATGATACTGCACGGCGAAGATCGGCAGCTCGCGGTGGCGCATCCCCTCGATGGTCCCGTCGTTGAGATTGATGTGCGTGACTTCGAGGCCAGGAGCTCCCGGGATACCCTTCTCGTCCCCCTCCACCGCGAACCCGTGGTTCTGCGACGTGATGAGGACGTGGCCGGTGTCGATCTCTCGTACCGGATGATTTCCGCCGCGGTGGCCATAGGGCATCTTGATCGTGCGACCGCCGAAGGTCAGTCCTAACAGCTGATGTCCCAGGCAGATGCCAAAGATCGGGACGTTCTTTCCCGCGATGGCGCGGATGATCCCTGGTGCGTACGCCACCGCCGCCGGGTCGCCGGGACCATTCGAGAGAAAAACGCCGTCCGGCTTCATCGCGAGAACCGCGTCCGCCGTCGTCTCTGCGGGGACCACGGTTACGCGGCACTCGTGCTCGGCGAACAGGCGCAAAATGTTGCGCTTGATCCCGTAGTCGTACGCGACGATGTGATGCGTCGCCTTGGGATCTCCCCACTGATACCGCTCGCGTGTCGAGACGCGCGACGCCAGGTCCAGCCCCTCCATCGACGGACAGGCATCGAGCGCCGCGAGCGCGTCCGCGCCGGGTGTCTCCCCCTCGGCAATCACCCCGCGCATCACTCCGATCGACCTTAGGTGTTTCGTGAGACGACGCGTATCAACTTCTTCGAGAACAGGTATTTGCGCCTCGCTCAACCAACTTCTCAGATCGCCGGTCGCGCGCCAGCTCGAATGCGTTTGCGAAAGCTCGCGCACGATGGTCCCGGCGATTTGTGGGTGCGCCGATTCGGGATCCTCGGTGTTGATGCCGTAGTTCCCGATCATCGGCGCGGTCATCACGACGATCTGACCGCGATACGACGGATCGGTGAAGACCTCCTGATATCCGGTCATGTTCGTGGTGAACACGACCTCGGCGACGGTCGGCGCGGCGGCGGCTCGGAGCCGGCCGCGAAAAAGGGTTCCATCTTCGAGGAGAAGGAACCCTGTTCGAGCGCCAGACGGCCCGCTCGCGATCACGGACGCGGTGTGGACGGAGTGGCGCCGGGCTCCGGCTGCGTGGCGGGCGCGTTCTCGAGAGGGATCGGCGCGTCGCTCGCGCCGGGAGCGGGCGCGGTGGGCGCCGCGGTCTGCGAGCCGGCCGGCTGGTCGAGAATCGAGCGAGAAGTCACCGCCCGCGATGACATCAGCGAGAGCACGAACCCGAGCACGAGAAAGGCCCCACCCAGATACCAGCTAGCCTTGGTGAGCACGTTCCCCATCTGTCGAGTGCCGAAGAAGGAATCCGGCGAGGTGCCCACGCCGCCGAACGTCGCGGCGAGACCACCGCCCTTCCCCGACTGCATGAGGATGACGAGAATCAGAAAGATGCTGGCGAGAACCAGGAGAACGATCAGTAAAGTATACATCGGCTGGAATGAGAAGGCGCGCTAAGCTTCGTAAGCTACGCGAGTTACGAAACTCGGTCAAGTGCGGTCACGTGCGCGCGATCGTCGCCCACCCCTCGGGATCGAGGCTGGCCCCCCCAACGAGAAGACCGTCGACGTCCTGGGCGGCGAGCAGGGACGCCGCGTTCCCGGTATTCACGCTGCCGCCGTACAGAATCGGGATTTCGACTGCGCGCTCGCCCGCGAGCTGATTGAGCGCTCCGCGAATCAGCACGTGCACGGCGCTCGCATCGCGCGGCTCCGCCGTCTGTCCGGTGCCGATCGCCCACACCGGCTCGTACGCGATAAGCATCTGCGCCATGTGCGCCGGATCGAGGTCAGCGAGACCGGCGTGCAGCTGCCGCAGGACGACACGCTCGGTCTCGCCGGCGCGCCGCTCTTCGAGGCGCTCTCCCACGCACAACATTGGACGCAGACCGGCGCGGGCCGCGGCGGCGCATTTTCGCCGGGTGTCGTCGTCCTTCTCGCCGAAGACGTGGCGCCGCTCGGAGTGCCCGACGAGCACCACGCGCGCCCCCGCATCGCGCGCCATCGGCGCCGAGGTCTCGCCGGTGAAGGCGCCCTTGTCCTCCCAGTAGATGTTCTGGATGCCGAGGAGGATGTCGGGGCGCTCCTTCGTGGCGGCCACCATCTCCCCTAACGAGACGGCGGGGGGGAAGAGGATGACGGAGCGATCGGTGTGGCGCGCATACCGAGCGAGGAACGTGCGCATGAACGCTCGTGCATCGCTTGGCCCGTGATTCATCTTCCAGTTGGCGGCGAGCACCGGCTTGCGCATCATCCCCTCGCGTCGTCGAGCACCGCCACACCCGGGAGCGTCTTTCCCTCGAGAAACTCCAGCGACGCGCCCCCGCCCGTCGACACGTGGCTCATGCGGTCCTCGAGCCCCATCTGCGCGACCGCGGCGGCCGAGTCGCCTCCGCCGACGATGGTCGTTGCGCCCTGATCGGTGGCTGCGGCAACCGCCTCGGCGATGCGGCGTGTTCCCGCATCGAACGGCTTGGTCTCGAACACGCCCATCGGGCCGTTCCAGATCACCGTCTTCGCGGCCGTGATCTCCCGGGCAAACGCCGCTACGGAACGAGGCCCAACGTCGAGCATCGCCTGATCGGCGGGAATCGCGTCGCGCGCCAGGGTGCGCGCCTGGCCGCCGGCTTCCATCGACGGCGCGACGACCGCATCGCTCGGCAGCACGAGCTTGTCGCCTCCTCGCGCGAGCAGGTCCTTCGCCATCGAGACGCGATCGTCCTCCACGAGCGACTTGCCGGTCTCGAGCCCCATCGCGCGGAAGAACGTGCACGCCATGGCGCCGCCGATCAGCAGCCGGTCGACCTTGGGCAGCAGCTGCTCGATCACATCGATCTTTCCCGAGATCTTCGCGCCACCGAGAACGGCGACGAACGGCCGCTCCGGGTCGGCCAGCGCGCGACCGAGGTAGCGCAGCTCCTTCTCCATCAGGAATCCCGCCACGGCTGGCTTGAGGTGGTGCGCGACGCCCTCGGTCGACGCGTGCGCCCGATGCGCGGCGCCGAACGCGTCGTTCACGTAGACGTCACCGAGACGGGCGAGCGCGCGCGCGAGACGCTCGTCGTTCGACTCCTCACCACCGAGGAAGCGCGTGTTCTCGAGCAGGAGAATCTCGCCCTCGGGGAGCGAGAGGGTCGCCTTCATCGCCTCATCGGTGTCCGTCGTCTCGACGAAGCGCACGCGCCGGCTGGTGAGGCCGGCGAGGTGACGCGAGACCGGCTCGAGCGAGTACTTGAGCTCGGGCTTTCCCTTCGGCCGGCCGAGATGCGACAGGACGATCACGCGCGCGCCGTGCTCGGCCAGGTACTCGAGGGTGGGGAGCGCGGCGCGGATGCGCGTATCGTCGGACACGCGCCGGTGCTCATCGAGCGGGACGTTGAAGTCGACACGGACGAGCGCCCGCTTTCCGCGAATCGCCGAATCGGGGAGATCGGCCAGGGTCAGCTTGTTCGAGACGGCGAGCACTAGCGTTTTGCCCCGACCATCTCGAGAACGTCCACGCATCGTGAGGCATAGCCCCACTCGTTGTCGTACCAGCCGCAGACCTTCACCAGCGTCCCGTCGATGACGTTCGTGCTCTTGGCATCGAGCACGCAGGAAAACGGGTTGCCAATGAAATCCACCGAGACGAGCTCGAGATCGGTGTAGTCGACGATGCCCTTGAGCGGGCCGCTCGCCGCCGCGCTCTTGAACGCGCCGTTCACTTCCTCGATCGTCGTCGCGCGCTCGACCTCCACGATGAGATCCACGAACGAGACGTCGGGAGTGGGAACGCGGATGGAGATGCCGTCGATCTTCCCCTTCACCTCGGGAATCACCAGCGAGGTCGCCTTGGCCGCGCCAGTGGTCGTGGGGATCATCGACACCGCCGCGGCGCGCGCACGCCGGAGGTCCTTGTGCGGCAGGTCGAGGATCTGCTGGTCGTTGGTGTAGCTGTGCACGGTCGTCATCGAGCCGTGGCGGAATCCGAAGCGATCGCGCACGACCTTGACCATCGGGACGAGACAGTTCGTCGTACACGACGCGTTCGAGATGATGTGGTGCTTCGCCGCGTCGTACTTGTCGTGGTTCACGCCCATGCAGAGCGTGATGTCCTCCCCCTTCGCCGGCGCGGAGATGACCACCTTGCGCGCTCCCCCCGCAATGTGCGCCTTCGCCTGGTCGGCGTTGGTGAAGCGGCCGGTCGACTCGAGGACGATGTCGACGCCGAGGTCCTTCCACGGGAGCTTCCCCGGGTCCTTCTCGGCGAAGACGCGGATCTCGTCGCCGTCGACAATGATCGACCCCTCGCCGGCGCGGACGTCGCCCTGGTAG
>DATBIU010000119.1:0-12998 GCA_036556765.1 Gemmatimonadaceae bacterium
GGCTTTCAGCTCAACGTGCACGCCATTGGGGATCGCGCGAACCGCACGGTGCTCGATGCCTTCGAGGCGGCGTTAGGCACCGTGCCGGCGGCCGACCACCGGTTCCGGGTGGAGCACGCGCAGATCCTGCATTACTCCGACATTCCGCGGTTCGCGCAGCTCGACGTCATTCCCTCGATGCAGGCGAGCCACCAGACGAGCGACATGTACTGGGCCGGGAATCGCCTCGGACCGACGCGCCTCCTCGGCGCCTACGCCTGGCGCGCCCTCCTCGGGACGGGTGTCATCATCCCGAATGGCAGTGACTTTCCGGTCGAGCAGGTGAACCCTCTCATCTCCTTTCACGCCTCCGTCTCGCGACAGGATGAGCACAACTGGCCCACCGGAGGGTGGTTCGCCGAGCAGCGAATGACGCGCGACGAAGCCCTCAAGTCGATGACGCTCTGGCCGGCGATCGCGGCGTTTCAGGAAGCGGAGCTCGGCTCGCTCGCACCCGGCAAGCTGGCCGATTTCGTGGTGCTCGATCAGGACATCATGAGCGTCGCGCCGGAACGCATTCTCGCGACGCGCGTGATGGCGACGTACCTCGCCGGGCGGCCGGTGTACGAGCGACCGCCCGCGCCGGCGGCCACGCGGGCCGCGGTTGGTGAGCCATGACCGCCCCCAATCGCCCGGCGACCTCGCTTCGCACGCTTCATCTCATTCGGCTGTCGATCTTCGGCGGCGCGTTCCTCTTCGGCGTCGTCACCTGGTGGCTGCGACGGGAGACGCCACCGCCACTGGAAGCGGATATGGGACCGCTCCGCTTCGTCGGCTATGCCCTGTGGGTGAGCGTCCTCGTCGTGCTCGCGTTCCTGCGAGGCCTGTTGGGCAAGGCGGTCGACCTGGCTCGGCGCACGACGCTGCTCATCATCGCCTGGGCCACGGCCGAGAGTCTCGCCCTGTACGGCGGCGTCGTGTGGTTTCTTCACGGAGAGTCGCAGTGGTACATCGCGGGGATGTGCCTGCTGCTCGCCACCTTCATCCTGTTTCCCCTGACGCGCGAGTAACGTGCGGATCGTGTCGCTCCTCCCGTCGGCGACGGAGATCGTCGCCGCGCTCGGGGCGCTCGATCAGCTCGTCGGCGTCACGCACGCCTGCGACTATCCGCCGCAGGTCACCCGTCTTCCACTCCTGACGAGCACGGGGATCGATGGGACGGCGGCCCCCGGTGCCATCGATCGCGATGTGCGGGATGCCTCGGAGCGGGGCGCCCCACTGTACACCGTGAACGAGACGCTCCTCGCCTCGCTGCGTCCCGACGTGATCGTGACGCAGGCGCTATGCGACGTGTGCGCGGTTCGCGAGACCGACGTGCGCGCGATCGCCGCGCGCCTCACGCCGGTCCCGGTGATCGTGACCCTCTCGGGAACATCGATCGACGGCATCTGCGCCGACATCGAGCGAGTGGCCGCGGCCATCGACGCGGCCGACGAGGCCGAGGAGATCGTGGCCGGCCTGCGGGCGCGGTTGCGCTCGGTGCACGACCGTCTTCGCGTTGCGCGAGCCCCGCGGCCGCGCGTCGCAGTTCTCGAATGGACGGACCCGGTGTACACGGCCGGCCATTGGGTGCCGGAGATGGTGCACCGCGCCGGCGGGCAGGACGTGCTGGCGACGCCGGGCTCACACTCTCGAGCCATCGATGTGACCGACGTCGCGGCCGCTGAGCCCGAGGTGCTCGTGTTCGCTCCGTGCGGGTACGGGCTCGAGCGGGCAGCTCGTGAGGCAGAGGACGTGCTCGGCCGCGAGGAATGGCGGTGGGCCCGCGGGTGCGCCGTTTGGGCGATCGACGCGAACGCGCTCGCGAGCCGTCCGGGGCCGAGGATCGTCGATGGCGTCGAGACGTTGGCGAGGGCGCTGCATCCGGGGCTCTTCGGGAGCCCGGCGGGGGATCGGGCGGTTGCTGTTGCGTAACTGCCGGTCGAAGGGATCGAGGGGATCGAGGGATCGAGGGATCAACGGGGTGGAAAGGCGCCGCGGCAACGCCGCGGCGCTCATCTGATGAGCGCGTCTGCCGCGAAGCGGCGGCGCCCCTTACCGCCCCCTAGATCCCTTCGACCCCTTCGATCCCGTTGATCCCGGCGCTTACACCTCGCCGCGATCCGACCCGAAATCAATGAACCCTCGCTCCCCATCCGCGTCGAGCAGCGTCGCGTTGATATGATCTCCCTTCGAGAGCCCGTGCCCGCCTCGCACCAGCCGCCCTTCGATTCCTCGATCGACGATGCGAACCCACACCGCCTTCGCCGTCACTCCGGTGACCTCCACCTCGAACCGCTCCCCGATTCGGCCCGCGAGCGCACGGGCCGCGAGACGCTTTCGCTCCGCCCGCTCCCGCTTTCGCGGCTCCACCCCCTCGGTGTACTCGAAGTCGATGAAGCCCAGCACGGTGTTGACGCCGACGAGCTTCACGGTCACGCGTTTGCCGCTCGCCTCGGTGAGCGCGTGGTAACCCGCGACCACCTTTCCCTCGATCGGCGTTCCGTCGGGGAGTGCCTCCAGGAGCCGCACCCACACGCCGTGTTGCGACACGCCTGAGACGACGGCCTCGAACCGCTCCCCCACGCGATGGCGCAGCGCATCGGCCGCGTGACGCTTGCGGTGCTGGCGCGCGATCTTGCGCGGCAGATCGCTGGCGGCGGTTTCGGGCTCGAAGTCGATGAAGCCCAGGCGAGCGTCGGCGCGCACGAGGCGAACGCGCAGCGTGTCACCGACATCGGGCCCTTCGCCGCCGCGCAGCAACCGTCCCTCCACCGGCGGCGCCAACACGCGCACCCACGTCCCGTTCGCGTTCTTTCCCGTCACCGTCGCGACGAACGAGTCGCCCACCCGATCGCGAACGAAGTGCGCGGCGATGCGCTTTCGCATCGCGCGCTCGACCTTCTTCGCTTCGCGCTCGCGCTCGGTGCACCGCTGCGCGATCTGATCCAGCTCCACCTCGCTGTACGGCATCGCCGCGCGCCGCCCGCTGGCCTTGAGCAATCGCTGCGTGACGAGATCGACGAAACGGCGATTCGGCGCCGTCGAATGCACGTAGTCGGCGACGCCCAACCCGAAGTGCCCGCCGTCACGGCGGTCGCCGAGGCGGCGCTCCAGCACGTACTCACCAGGCCCGAGCAGCTTGACGACGGTGAGTGACAGATCGGCGAAATGGGCGGGATCCGCGTCGCGGCGCCGGGCGAGAAACGCGCCAAGGGCCGCGCTGTCGGGCACGTCCGGCAGCGTTTCGCCGAGGTCGGCGGCAAGCTGGACGAGGCGATCCCATCGCTGCGGACGACGCACGACACGCCGGATGGACATCGATCCGCGCTCGAGGAGGATCGTCGCCGCGGCGCGGTTCGCCGCGATCATGAAGTCCTCGATAAGATCGCGCGCGAGGTTGCGTCGCGGCACGGCGAGGTCCACCACCCGCCCCTCGACGACGACGGCCTGCGGCTCCGACGACTCGATGTTGATCGCCCCCTGCGCGCGCCGCACGTCGCGAAGCCGGTTCGCGCACTCGTGCTGAAGGCGCAGTTGCGCCTCGAGATCGATACGCCGCTCGATGGCGGGCGGCGGAGGCGCCACCCCGGCCAGCCATCCGCCGACGCTCTCGTAATCGAGCTTGGCGTGGTTGTGCACCACCGCTCGATAGGCGTCGACCGGCGTCATCTCGCCATCGGCGGCGACGCGCATCTCGATGACGATCGCGTTCCGGTCTTCGCCCTCGTTGAGCGAGGTGAGGTCCGTCGACAGCTCCATGGGGAGCATGTGGAAGACGCGCACCCCCGTGTACACCGAGGTCGTGTTCGTCGCCGCATGCTCGTCGGTCGCCGTACCCGCCTCCACCAGCGCATCGACGTCGGCGATGCCGATCATCAGCCGGATCGAGCCGTCGGCCAGCGATTCCGCGAACTCGATCTGGTCGAGGTCGCGCGAAGTACGGTTGTCGACCGACGACCAGAGCAGGGTCCGCAGATCGTTTCGTCCATCCTCCATCGCCGGCGCCGCGCGCCGCTCGAGTCGCTCGATCTCTCGACGCGCCTCGGGAGGATACTCGGGCACGAATCCGTGCTCGAGCATTTCCGCGACGGCTAATCGCGCCAAATCGCCGGTCGTGGCACGGCGCTTCAGCTGTTCCTCGGGCACATCCATTGCTCTGTCAACGCTTCCCAAGAGAGGCCTTTACCGATTCAGGAGGTAGTCATGGCTGACGACACGACTCGCAAGAGCGGTGCGCAGAACGAAATCGAGGGCGGGCTCAAGGAGACCGCCGGCAAGGTTCGCGGGAAGTTCGGCGACATCACCGACGACCGCAGCGAGCAGCTGAAGGGCAAGAAGGACGAGCTCAAGGGCAAGGCCCAGAAGAACCTGGGCAAGGCACAGGGAGAGGTCGAGGACCTCGACGAGACGCTCTGATGCTCGAGAAGGCCGGCGGGTCGCGTAAGATGCGATTCGCCGGCCTTCCTCTTGACGCAGGGAGCCGGCGGCTGCATCAACAGCGCCCGGTCACCGACATCCATGCTCCCAGAGTCATCGCTCACCTTTCTGAAGCGCCTGCTCGATTCGCCGGGACCCTCCGGCTTCGAGTCCATCCCCGCCCGCGTGTGGCGCGAGGAGGCGAAGACCTTCGCCAGCGACGTCCGCGGCGACGTCGCCGGTAATAGCCTCGCCGAGATCAATCCCAAGGGATCGCCGACGATCATGCTCGATGGGCACATCGACGAGATCGGGCTGATCGTGCAATACATCGACGACGAGGGCTTCGCCCACGTGGGCCCCATCGGCGGCTGGGACCCTCAGGTGCTCGTCGGCCAGCGCATCCGCTTCCTCGGCCGCGATGGCGACGTCTTCGGCGTCATCGGGAAGAAGCCCATCCACCTGATGAAGAACGACGACCGCGACAAGGCGTCGAAGATGACCGACCTGTGGGTGGACATCGGGGCGTCGAACAAGGCGGAAACAGAAGGGCGGCTCCAGGTCGGCGATCCCGGCGTCATCGACTCGAAGGCGATGGACTTCCCCAATCAGCGCCTCGTCTCGCGCTCCATCGACGATCGCATTGGCGCCTTCACCGCGCTCGAGGCACTGCGCCGCTATGCGAAGAACCCCGGGAAGGCGCGCGTCGTCGCCGTCGCGACGACGCAAGAGGAGATCGCCTGGCATGGGGGAGGCGCGCTGATCTGCGCGGCCTGCCTTAACCCGAAGATGGCGATCGTCATCGACGTCACCCACGCCAGCGACTCACCCGGCATGGAGAAGAAGGAGCTCGGCGACCACAAGCTCGGCTCCGGACCCGTGCTCACCCGCGGGGCGCTGATCAACCCGGTCGTCTTCTCTCTCCTGCGCTCCACCGCCGAGAAGAAGAAGATCCCGTTCACGATCAACGCCGCCGGCCGCGACACCAGCACCAACGCCGACGCCATCCACATCGCCCGGGAGGGGGTCGCGACCGCCCTCGTCTCGATCCCCAACCGCTACATGCACTCGCCGAACGAGATGGTGGCTCTGGAGGACGTAGAGCGGACCGCGGATCTCATCGCTGAAGCGTGTCGAGAGATCAGCGACAAGACGGATTTCACGGCGCGGTAAGGACGATTGCGGACTGCGGATTGCGAGTTGTTCATTCGCAATCAGCAATCCGCACTCCGCAATCCTACTCGGCCTCCCCCTTACCAGCTCGGACCGCCCAGAACACCGCCTCCCTCACATCCTTCTCCTTGTCGTGGAGCAGGTTCTGGAGGGCGCCCATCGCGGCGGGGGTGCGCGCCTCGCCTAACGCGCGCACGGCGGCGACGCGGTAGGCGGTCGCCTTCTTCTTGTTGAAGAGCCCGCCCGCGGGCTGAGCGGCCTTGGTCAGGAATCGGATCGCATCGCCGGAGGCGATCTTCCCCAACGACGCCAGGCAGGCGTGCTGCACTTCCGCCGCATCTTCGCGATCGAGGTGCTTGATGAGGGCGGCTGCCGCGGCGGGGGTCTTCGCGCCGCCGAGCGCGGCCGCGGCACGCATGCGCACACCCGGAGCGCCGTCGTCGAGCGAGGCGGCCAGTCCCTTCACCGCTCCGGAGCCCGTCATCTTCGACAGCGCGGACACCGCCGCCTTCCGCACGCGGTCGTCCTCGTGCTGGAGCAGCTCGCTCAGCTTGGGCTCGGCGTCGTTCGCCGACATCTCGCCCAGGAGGTCGGCCGCGTTGCGCACGACGTACCAGCGCGAGTCGCCGAGCATGTGGATGAGCACCTGGACGCCGGCGTTCAGCTTGCGCAGCGAATCGAAGTACACACGGCGCTGCGCCAGCGACTGCGCGGCGTTGAGCTGCTCGATGAGCGCCTCCGCGCCGTCATCGCCGGTGCGCGCGAACACCGCGAACAGGTCGTCGTACATCTCGCGGTGCGAGGACAGCAGCGCCGCGACCGCCGCCAGCATCGGCTTCTTGGCGAGACGGCGCACCGCCATTCCGTACGCGCGACGCAGGTTCGGGTCGGCCGCGGCCGCCTCACGCTTGACGATGCCCGCCATGGCGATGCCGAGCGCCTCCGCGTCTCCCTCGCGGAATGCCGCCTCCGCTCCCGCGGCGACGCCGTCCAGGAGCTTCGTCGTCTCGGTCACGCTCGTGGTCGCGTCGAGCTGCGTGAAGCCGCTCGAGATCGATCCCCGCGAGGTATCCGGCGCCGCGAACTGCGACAGATAGCTGTCGGTGAGGCCGTGCATCACGCTCAGCTCCGTCGACGGGCGACGCTCAGGTGGCGCATCGGTCTTCGCGACCACTGCCACGTCGCCCGTGTTGCGGCTGCCGCCATTCGTCGCCGGCTTGGGAACCGTCGACGGCACGTCCGAGCCGTGTGTGGGCATGGAGACTGTCGCGACGCGCGGCAGGGGCGCGTTGCCGGACAGCGTCACGCGCACCGTCTTCGCGCCGAGCGCCGAGAGCTTGTCGGTGACGGCGCGGCCGCCATCACCGGGAACCGGCTCCGTCGCCAACGTGCGGGCGATCCCCAGGAGGTCGGCGGGCGACGCACCCTGCTGCGCCACCAGCTCGGTCACCGCGTGCCCGATGAGTTGGGCGCCCAGGTCCTCCACCCCCTCGAGCTGAGGAGGAAGCAGCGTCCCATTCGCCACGACCTGCCAGTCCTGCAGCGCGAGTCTGACCTCCCCCTCCTTCGACATCGCGACCAGCAGGCGGAGGGCCGCCTTCTGATTCGCGATGTTCTTCGGCTCGTGCAGCAAGAGATGCACGAGTCGCGCGAAGTGTCGGGCGAAGGTCGTCGAATGATCCATGTCGTGGCGATGCGGCCGCGTCGGCCGGGGAGTGCACAGGCGGGGAGAGCCCCTACCGGTTACCTGCATTACTGAGGACGCGCGAGGCCGCTTGGCCGTTACGCAGCGTGACGGCTCGGTCACACACCCGGCGGGCGAAGCCCAGATCGTGGGTGATGACCATCGCGCAACCATGGGCCCGCTGTCGGGCGATGGCGGCGGCAATGCGCCGTTTTCCCCCCTCGTCCTGCCCGGCGGTCGGCTCATCGAGGATGAGCACGGCCGGCCTCGACGCCATGGCGGCGGCGATGGCGACGAGACGCTGTGTCTGGGGCGCAAGGTCGCCTGGGTGAACGCCTTCCAGGTCGCCCAGCTCCACCGCGGCAAGCGCCTCACGCGCCCGTTCGTGTGCCTGGTGGCGCGAGGCGCCGAGCACACGCGGGCCGAACGCGACCTCCTCGAGAACCGTGCGAGCGAAGAGCTGGCGCGAGGGATCCTGAAAGACGAGCCCGACGTGCCGAGCGCGCGCGTGCACCGGGAGGCCGTCGAGCGGCTGGCCGTTCACGCTGATGCTCCCGCCGCGAGCCGGCACGAGCCCCATGACCACGCGCGCGAGCGTCGTCTTCCCCGCCCCGTTCTCTCCCAGGATCGCGGTCGCCGACCCGAGAGGGACGTCGAGCGTCAGGCCATCGAGCACGGTGCGGTCTACGTACGAAGCGACGACGTCGCGCGCCTCGAACAGCGGGCCACCTCGCCCGCCCGGCTCGACGCTCGCGGTGGTGTGCGCTGGCGTCACGAGAACATCGCCGGGCCGTCCGAATGCCTTCGCCGAGCCATCCTCGAGCACCAGCACCCGAGCCGCCAACGCTCGCAAGAGGTCCGTGTCCTGTGACGCGAGCAGCACGCTCGTGCCGCTGGCGGCCAGCGCCCGGAGGCGCGCACCGAACCGCTCGGTGGCATCGGGATCAAGCTGCGCCGTCGGCTCGTCCAGCACGAGCAGCGGCGCCTCGAGGGCGAGGGCGCACGCGAGCGCCACACGCTGGCGCTCCCCACCGGACAGCTCGTCAGGCAGGCGCTGCGCGAGGTGCGCCGCATCGGCGGCCGCCAGCGCGCGATCGACGCGCGCGCGGATGGCATCGCGTGGAATGGCGAGATTCTCCGGGCCGACGGCGACTTCCTCCTCCACCGTGCCGCCGAGCCCAGTGAGCTGTGCCAGGGGGTCGTCGAAGACGTACCCCGCCACCGGAAGCGCGAGGCTCGTGTGGTGGATTTTCCCCTCGATTCGCGCCGGCACGGCGTGACCAAGGAGACCGGCGCACGCGAGCGCGAGGGTCGTTTTCCCCGACCCTACCGGACCGGTGATGCCGACGATCTCTCCCTGCCCGATCTCGAGCACGACGTCGCGCAGTACCGCGCGATCACCGTACGAGATGCGTTCCAGCTCCGCTCGCAGCGCCGTCGTCATCGTACGAATCCCCAGAGGACGAGCCCGACGACCGCGCCCCACATCACCATGCGCAGCATCCGCTCCCCGTCAGGGTCCGCCACCTCGGTGAGCGATGTCCGCTCTCCGCGTGCATCGAACGCGCGCGCATCGAGCGCGATGGCGCGCCGCTCCGCTTCGGTGACAAGGGAAACCATCAGCGGCCCGGCGAGGGGCAAGGTCGCACGCAAGCGCGCGAGTGGACCGCCGCCGACCGCCAGCCCGCGACAGCGCTGCGCGTCGAGCACTTCCCCGGCGCGTCGGCGCGCCTCGGGGACGGCCGCGAGCGAGGCGGCAAGCAGGTACTGCGACCACGCGGGCAGTCCGCGCTGCGCAAGGGCGCGTACGAGGCGCTGCGGCGGTGTCGTCATCACGACCCACCCCAGCGCCGCGACGGCAGCCCCAAGCCGCAGCGAGATCCACGCCGCCGGCACGAGCGCTCCGGGCGCGAAGGCGACGCCGGCAACCCGAATCGTTTCACCCTCGGGAGCGACGAGCGCGTTCATGACGACGAGAAAGCCCCACGTCGGCACCGCGACAGCCGCCGTGAGGATCGCGACGCGACGCCCGGCCCCGGTCATTGCCGCCAGCATCAACGACAGCGCCAGCGCCGCGAGTGGTCCAACCGGCGCCGGGACGACGTACGCCATGGCGACGAGCAGCACCGCCGCGGCGACCGCCGTGAGCGGGTTGATGCGGCGGAGACGCGCGATCACGCAGCGGGGTGCGGCAGGCCGAAGCGCGCCCCGATGCGGCGCGGAAGTCTCGCCAGCACGGCGGCCACGACCGCGCACGAGAGCATCTTGTCGATCACGTCGACGCTGACGCTCGCGATCAACGCGGCCGATGCGAGCGGAAGGTCGAGCGCGCGCAGCACGATGGTGACGATCCCCGTTCCGCCGGCCGTCACGCCGCCAAAGAGCGCGAGGACGATCGGCACCGAGGTGGCGCCGGCAAGGAGGCCGATCACCATCCCCGCGACCAGCGCGCGCGGCACGCTCCGAAAGGCACCCACTCGTGAGGCAATCCCGGCCGTGACGCCGATGACCGCCGTCACCGGGATGAACGCGATGAAGATCGGGCTCGAGAGCATGCCGAGCACGAGGTTCGACGTCACCCCCGTGATCACCCCGGCCAGCGGGCCGGCGAGGGCCGCCACCAGCACCGTCCCGATCGAATCCAGATAGACCGGCAGCTTGAGCGCCGCGACGATCGCGCCGATGGCGAGATTGAGGGCGACGGCGCGGGGGATGAGGGCGAGGGCGATCGTAGACACGGTAGCTTGGCGAGGAGCGTGACCCGGCGGTAAGATACGGAGGACCGCCACCCCTCAACACGCCTTCCCCATGCTCCGACCAGGTGTTTCGCTCGCCCTCTCGCTGCTCGCGCTCGCAGCGTGCAAGTCGTCGCCGACCACGACGGCGACCACCCGCGACGGCCGGGCCGCGCCGGACACGGTCGCCATACGGCGCGACGTCGAGCACCTGGCGAGCGACGCGCTCGAAGGCCGCGGCACCGGTACCGCCGGGAACGACAGCGCGGCCTCCTACATCGCCGGTCGCTTCGAGAGCCTTCGCCTCGTGACGCTCCCCAACGGCTGTGAGGGCTCCAACGGCGCACTCCAGCCGCGCTGCGAGCGAAAGTACTTCCAGCCGTTCGTGGCGCGGTCAGCGGCGGCCGCGCACGCCGGCCTGCCCTCGGAGCTGCCGTCGCAGAACGTCGTGGCCCTCCTTCGGGGAAGCGATCCCGCACTCGCCGACGAGTACGTCGTCATCGGCGCCCACTTCGACCACCTCGGCCGCTCCGGCACGAGCTCGCTCGATCCCGATTCCGCCGAGGCGATTCGGAATGGCGCCGATGACAATGCGTCCGGGACGTCGGCGGTGATGGAGATGGCGCGGCTGCTCGCGCGGCATGCCCCGCGGCGCTCGGTCGTGTTCGTCACCTTCAGCGGAGAAGAGCTGGGCCTGCTCGGCTCCCAGTGGTTCGTCGAGCATTCCCCGGTGCCGACCGACCGCGTGGTCGCGATGCTCAACTTCGACATGGTGGGGCGGCTGCGGAACAACCGGCTGATCGTGTATGGCGTCGAGACGGCGACCGAGATGCGCGGGATCGTCGATGCCGCGACGGCGGGCACGGGACTCGACGTGCGCGCCGTGGGCGATGGGTTCGGCCCATCGGACCACTCGTCGTTCTACGCCAAGGGCATTCCGGTGCTGCATTTCTTCACCGATCTCCACGAGGACTATCACCGCTCGACCGACGATGCGCACAAGGTGAGTGCCGCCGGCGTCGCGCGTGTCGCCGGGCTGGCCGAGCGCATCGTCCGGACGATCGCCGATCGCGATGCGCGCCTAACGCCGGTACGCGTGAGCCGTCCCGCGCCGGTGGCGACCGGTCGCGGCGGCAACGTCTACCTCGGATCGATCCCCGACATGAGCGCCCCGGATGTGCCGGGCGTGCGCCTGACGGGCGTTCGCGCCGACAGCCCCGCCGACAAGGCGGGGATCAAGGCCGGCGACATCATCGTCGAGTTCGATGGCAAGCCGGTGAAGGATCTCTACCAGTACACCGAGGCGATGCAGGCCCGGCAGCCGGGGGACACGGTGAAGATCGTGGTGCTGCGCGAGGGCGCGCGGGTCGAGCTGAGCGCGACGTTAGGCCGCAGAGGCGCATGAGTCTGGGTCAGGAGCCAAGGGCCACGGGCCATGGGGTGGGTCGAGGGTGGGCCCCGTGACCCGACCCCTGGCCCCTGGCCCTTGGCCCTTGGCCCGGCTCTCATGTGTGTCCGCGCCTTCTGCGGCCAACTGCGTTCCGCAGTTCCCCACTCGAGAGCAATCATCAACCCGATAGCGAGCCATGACCCTTCCCACCCGACTCTCGATCGCCATCGCCGCACTTCTGACCGCGAGCGTTGCCCCAGCCCAGGAGCAGCCGGCGTCACCACGTCCTATCGTCCTGCGCGCCGCACGGGTGATCGATGGGACCGGCGCCGCGCCGATCGCGAATGGCGTCGTGGTCGTCACCGGCAACCGCATCACCGCGGTGGGGCGCAGCGGCTCGGTCGCCATCCCGAGCGGCGCGCAGGTGATCGACCTCGGCGACGCGACGCTACTGCCCGGATTCATCGACGCGCACACGCACATCAGCGGGCGCGTGCTCGGTGATCCGGGGAATGATCTCGAGAGCGTGAAGGACTTCGACACCTACGGCGCCGTGCTCTCAGTCGTCCACGCCGAGCGCACGCTCATGGCGGGGTTCACGACCATTCGCAACGTGGGGTCGGATCACTGGGCCGATCTCGCCCTCAAGAAGGCGATCAACGAAGGGAAGGTCCCCGGGCCACGGATGCAAGGTGCGGCACATTCGCTCGGCATCACCGGCGGGCATTGTGACAACAACGCCTTCAAGCCCGGCCTCATGGATGGCGATCCGAGCACCGGCATCGCCGACGGCACGGATGAGGTGCGCGCGGCGGTGCGCTATCAGATCAAGTACGGCGCCGACGTGATCAAGACCTGCGCGACAGGCGGCGTGCTTTCCGAGGGGGACGCGGTGGGCAACGTGCAATACGGCCTCGAGGAGATGCGGGCGATGGTGGACGAAGCGGCGAAGCACGACCGCAAGGTCGCCGCGCACGCGCACGGCACCGAGGGCATCAAGATCGCGACACGCGCCGGCGTCGCCTCGATCGAGCATGGGTCCTTTCTCGACGTCGAAGGCGCGCGCCTCATGGCACAGCAGGGAACGTATCTCGTTCCCACCCTGATGGCGGGCGAAGGAGTGGAGCGAGCGGCGAACGCCGGCACGCTCAAGGGGCTGCGTGCCGAGAAGGCGCTCGCGGCCGCGGCGGCGATGCGCAACGCGATCAAGATCGCGAAGGCGAACAACGTGAAGATCGCGCTCGGCACCGACGCCGGCGTCATCCCGCACGGGACGAACGCGCGCGAGCTTCGCTTGATGGTCGAGTGGGGCGGCCTCACGCCAATGGAAGCGGTCGTCGCCGGAACGAGCAGCGCCGCCAAGCTCCTCGGCTGGGACGATCGCATCGGGACGCTCGGCGCCAACAAGCTGGCGGACATCGTGGCGGTGCCGGGCGACATTACGCGCGACGTGACGGCCGCCGAGCGGGTGATCTTCGTGATGAAGGATGGGGTGGTGTACAAGCAGCCGGGAGCGCCGACGACCGCCGCCCTTCCCTGACGGCGGCGGTGCCGCTCCATGCGTGGAGCTCGGCGTCCT
>DATBIU010000120.1:0-4781 GCA_036556765.1 Gemmatimonadaceae bacterium
CCGCTGTTCATCATGACGAGCGACTGATCGCGCGGCGCCGCCTCGCGTGGCGCGAGAGTTGAACGCTGGCGTCCCCACTGGACGCACACCGCGGAGGACAGATCGACATGGGCAAGCGCAGAGACCCGCGATCGCTGCACGCCGAAGGGCAACATGGACCGCGCACGCACGCGCGGTTTGTCGAGCAGCTGCACGAGGCGCCCCCGGCCGAGCCGGTGGAGCACGTCGCCGACCGCAAACGCAAGCGCGCCGCGCGCGAAGGCAAGCGGCGACTCGTTGAGGATCGCCAGCAACACGACGAGGGGGAGAAGAACAGCGAGCGGACGCGCCTCGCCAAGGACAAGCGCTCAGACTGATCGCCGGCGGCGCACCGTCATCCGAAGCCCGTTGGCCGGGCGTAGCGTGATCGATGGGAAGAGCGCTACGCCCTTTTCGTCGTCCAGCACGAGCCTGAACCGCCGGATGATGCACGCGAGCAGCAGCACCGCCTCCATCATCGCGAAGCGATTCCCGATGCAGATGCGCGGGCCGCCGCCGAACGGGAAATACGCGAATCGGGGCAGTCGCTGCGCCGCATTCCCCGCCCATCGCTCCGGCAGGAACTCCTCCGGACGCTCGAACCACCGCGCGTCGCGATGCACCACCCACGGGCTGATGAAGATCGACGTGCCGGCCCGCACCTCGTAGCCGGCGATCGTGCAGTCCTTCACCGCCTCGCGGCCTAACGCGTAGGCCGGCGGATACAGTCGCATCGCTTCCATCACCACCATCTCGGTGAAGCGGAGGCGGGGCAGGTCCGCGACCGTCGGCGGTCGCGCTCCGCCGAGCACGTCCGTGAGCTCGGCGACGATGCTCTCGGCCACCGCCGGGTGCTTCGACAGGAGATAACAGGTCCACGACAGCGCGAGCGCGGTCGTCTCGTGGCCGGCGAGGAGAATGGTGATCGCCTCATCGCGGAGCTGGGTATCGCTCATCGCCTCGCCATCCTCATCGCGCGCCTGCATGAGGAGGCCGAGCAGGTCACCGCGACCATCGTGGCTCCGGTGCTGGTCGATGATCCGATGCACCACGCCGTCCAGCCGGCGGACTGCGCGGCGGTAGCGGAGATTCCCGGGAATCGGGATCGCGTCGGGAATCCGAAATGGGCGGCGAAAGCGGGACGCGATCTCCTGCGTCGCATCATCGAGGGCGCCGCCGATCGTCTCGACCTCGTGGGCGACGTCGGCGTCGAAGAGCACCTTCGCGACGATGAGCAGCGTGAGCCGCATCAGGTCGTGGTGCACGTCGCGCGATTCCCCGTCACGCCACTCATCGATGGCGCGCTCGGTATAGCTCACCATGACGTCGCCGTAGGCGGCGATACGGTCGCGATGAAAGGACGGTTGCGCGAGACGCCGCTGACGCAGCCAGAAATCGCCCTCGCTCGTCAGCAGCCCGTTGCCGAAGATGCCGCGGACGTGGCGCCAGAAGAACGTGTGCTTGATGAAGTTCTTGTGGTCGGTGACCAGCACCTGCTCGATGTGCTCGGGATGGCTGAGCACGAACGCGGGCCAGCCCGCCAGCCTCAGAAAGGCGACGTCGCCATGGTCGCGCGCACACGAGGCGAAGAGCCCGAGGATGTCGCTCCCCAGCTCGGGCAGGTTCCCGAGCAGGAAATGGCCCTTGGGACCGGGAGGTCTAACGGGCGGTGGCATGGCGGAGTTGATGCATCATCCACAGTTTGTTGGAGATCGGGGACCTTTGCCAGGAGGATGCATGGACCGGGACGACGTGCAGCTGGGGCGCTTGCTCTCTCGGCGCGAGATTCTCGCGCTTCTGGGTGCATCGGGCATCGCTGCGCTCGCCGGCTGCAAGCCGTCGCGGGAGGTAGCCCAGGTCGGCGTGGCGACGGGGAGCGTGCTGCCATCCTGCATCGTTCGCCCCGAGCAGACCGAAGGACCCTACTTCGTCGACAACAAGCTCCATCGCGCCGACATTCGGGCAGACCCGGCGACTGGCGCGATCAAAGCCGGCGCGCCCCTCGAGCTGGCCATCGTCGTCTCGCGCATTGGAGAGCGTGGCGCGTGCACACCGGTCGCGGGAGCGCACGTCGACGTCTGGCAATGCGACGCCGCCGGCATCTACTCCGGCGTGCGCGACCCATCGTTCGACACGCTCGGTCAGCAATTCCTGCGCGGCTATCAGTTGACCGACGCCAGCGGAACGGCGCGGTTCACGACGATCTATCCCGGCTGGTATCGCGGACGAACGGTGCACGTGCACTTCAAGGTGCGCACCGAACCGGCCGCCGCGCGCGGCCACGAATTCACGTCACAGATCTACTTTGATGACGCGCTCACCGACCGCGTTCACGCGCGCGAGCCGTACGCGAGCATGGGGCCGCGAACCGTCCGCAACGAGGGCGACGGTATCTTCCGGCGCAACGGGAACCAGCTGATGCTGGCCGTCGCGGAAGACGCGAACGGATACGCGGGCAGGTTCGAGGTGGGCCTGCAAATCGCCTAGCGCCGGGTGGAACGCTCCAGCACGTAGGTGCGGCGCATTGGCGCCGAGCCGGTGGCCGATATCGTCACGCGTTTGGTGCGATAGCCGGGGCGCTCCAGGCGAATGCGATACTCGCGTCCGACGACGAGCTTGCGCCCGACGAGCGGCGTTTGCCCTGCAGCGACATCGTTGATGAAGATGGTCGCGCGCGGCTTCGATTCCACGCTGAGCGATACCAGACGGCGTGGGGGCGCCTTCGACCGCGACGCCGGACGTGGCGCGGATGGCTCGGGCGTCGAGCCCGCTATCGGCGCCTTCGCCGTCTGGCTCGTCGTCCGCCGCTCGGCGCCGGCCCAGGCTGCCGCGGCGCCGACCCCCGCCAGAAGAAGCACGACGACCATCGCCCACCGGGTGAAACGACGACTGGACGAGGCGGTACCCTGAGGCGCCGCCTCGGTGACATTCGCGACCGGAATCGTGAACTCGAGGTTCGCGGTCGCGCGCGAGCCGGCTCCCGCCAGTGCGGCCGCGAACTCCTCCATGCTGGCGAACCGATTGGACGGCGCCTTCGACAGCGCGCGCGTGATCGCCGCCACGACGTGACGCGGGGCGTCGGGCCGCAGCGACACGAGGTCCGGTGGCGCCGAGTTGATGTGACGCTGGATGATCGCGTGCGGTGTCACATCGTCGAACGGCACGCGCCCGGCGAGCATCTCGAAGCCGACCACCGCCAGTGCGTACTGGTCGGTACGCCCATCGACGGGCTGACCCACCGCCTGCTCGGGCGCCATGTAGTGCGGCGTCCCAACCACCATCCCCATATCGGTCAATCGTGCGGCCGTCGTTGCGCTGCTCGACGTGGCCGAGACTTTGGAGATGCCGAAGTCGGTGAGGATGACGCGGTCATCCTCGAGCATGATGTTGGCCGGCTTCACATCGCGATGGACCACGCCGTTCTGATGCGCGTGAGCGAGCGCGGCCGCGGCATCGCGAAGCACTTGGACGACGAACGGAATGGGAAGGGGTGAGCTCTCTCGGAGCGTCGCCTCGAGCGTGCGTCCCGCGACGTATTTCATGACGAAGTAGTGCAACGTCTTGTCGCTCTCGACCGACAGCACCGGGATGATTCCGGGGTGATCGAGGCTGGCGGCGGTCTTCGCCTCACGGCGAAAGCGAGCGACGACCGTCTTGTCGCTGGACAGGTCCGTCGGCAGCACCTTGATCGCGACCGGCCGGCCGAGGCTGAGGTCATCGGCTCGGAACACGACGCCCATCCCGCCGGCGCCGAGGATGTCGCGAAGCTTGTATCGCCCATCGAGGGCCTTCGCGAGCTGCTTCTTGAGCTTGTCCACCGCGTCCGACGTGGTCTTCCCCTTGTCGGCTTCCGCGACCGGCGCCGCAACGTCACGGCCGCACACGAAGCAGAACCGCGCGGCGTCCGGAAGCTCGGTTGCGCAGTGATCGCAGGCTGACATGGGGGCGCGAAATGAGTGTAGGGGACGGAATCCGCCCCGAAAAAGACGCGCGAGACCTCGGTCGGGATACGCTGGGCGCGATGCTGGTGCATTCGTGCACATGGGAGCACTCTTAGGACGTCGATACCCTTCCCCGTGAACAGCATGCGATCCTTCCCCGTCGCGCTATCGCTCGCCGCCGTCTCGCTCACGATCGCCTGCGCGACCCGTGTACGCACCTCGACCCCTCACCCCGTCAGCCCCACCGTTCCGGTCGCGTTCGGGGTGCGCGTCGCCGAGCAGTACCGCGTCGCCGCCATCACGAGTCGGCGCTTCACTCACGAGACGTACTGGCGCGCCGTCGAGCCATCGATCTCATCCGGCGCGCTCCGGAGCGAGGAAGTAGGACGATCGCTCCAGGGACGACCGATTCGAGCAGTGACGTTCGGCACCGGAAGAACCACCGTGCTCCTGTGGTCGCAGATGCACGGCGACGAGGCGACGGCGACGATGGCGCTCGCCGATGTCTTTCGATTCCTCGCCGAAGCGAGCACCGATCCCGTGCGCGAGCGGCTGCGGGAGCGCCTGACGATCGTGTTCGTTCCGATGCTCAATCCCGACGGCGCCGAGCTGTTCCAGCGAGAGAACGCGACCGGCATCGACATCAACCGCGACGCACGGCAGCTGGCGACGCCGGAAGCCCGCACGCTGAAGAGCTTGCGCGATCGCATTCGCCCGGACTTTGGATTCAACCTGCACGATCAGAGTGCGCGCGTGCTCGCCGGGCCGCGCGGACGTCAGGTGGCGATCGCGCTTCTCGCCCCTCCGTCGGGCGTCGATCGC